>CAYOTE010000256.1:0-3271 GCA_964406785.1 uncultured Clostridia bacterium | reverse complement strand
GTTATTCATCGAGATATAAAACCTCAACACATTATGCTTACTTCTAAAAAAGAAATTAAACTGATTGATTTTGGACTTTCAATTCTAAAAGAGTTAGGAGATAGTAATGATGAAGAAGATATAATTAGAGGCACATCGTTATATATGTCACCGGAACAAATTAGAAGAGAGGTTTTAGATTATTCTACAGATATATATTCATTTGGGGCAACTATTTTTCATATTGCAACACAAAGACCTCCTTTTGAAGGTGAAAATCTTTATTACAAGCATGTGTATGATCCTATACCTAATATAAAAGATTATAATCCTAATTTACCAAACTTTATAAAAGATACGATTGAAAAATGTATGGATAAAGAAAAGGAACGTAGATTTTTAAGTGCGTCTGAAATACTTAGTTTTTTAAATAGAAATTCTTAACTTATCGGAGGAGAATATGAAAAAGGTAATGTTGTTGTTTTTTTTGTTTTTATTTTTGTTTTCTATTAATGTTTCTGCAAGTGGAAGATATCGGGAATCAGGCTCTTTTATTACGCCTCAAATTCTTATATATCAAGGTTCCTCTTTTTTAGGTGTAAACTATGAAACCGGTTTTTCAGGACGTTTGAATATAGGGGGTGATTTTGTATTCGGATTAGGAGCTGGAGCTTATTTAATGATATCTCCAGAGTTAATATATCATTTCGATTTGAATGTCAGAAAGGTTGATTTATTTGCTGGTATAGGTCCCGTGTTAAGTGTAGGATATCACGGAGGTGCAAACTTTTCATTTAAACCTTTTATAGGTACACGTTTACTTATAGGAAGAAAAACAATGTTGTATTTTAAGATTTTTTCATTAATAGGAGATAACTCAAGCTTAGGTGCATCTTTTGGTATTTCATTTAGAATTTAATATATGATTTTTTTTAATAGAAGTGAGTATGTTTTTAAGAGTGCCTTTATAGTAATAATATTAAAATAAGAACAAAATTTTTTTTCTCTCGTTATAAGAGTATTGATAGTATTGATAGTATTTGGAGGTTAATATGAATAATGCTGATAGCAAAGTAAAGAAAATAACAAGGTCTGATGAAAATAAAATGATAGGTGGTGTATGCGGTGGCATTGCAGAATATTTTGATATGGACCCAACACTTATAAGACTAATTTATATTCTTGTATCTATATTCAGTGTTGCTTTTCCTGGGATGCTTGTATACCTTATTCTCTGGGTTGTTATACCGCAACAAAATTATTAAAAGTCCGGGTAAATATTACTTACTCTCTTGAAATTATAAAGCTATTGAAATGTCTTATTTTATTGTTCTGACGGAAATCAAATTATGCTCGGTTAATATATTTACTGCGGCGTATTTTCCTAAAAATAAAGAGTAAATCCACTGGTAGGCAGAGTCTCTGTCTACGTCACTTGTCCAAATAACGAAATTTTTCAATGAATCTCTTTGAAGATACGATGGATTGACGGATTTAAGAGATAAGGCTTCTTCTGTTGTTGGTAATCTCCAATTAAAATATCCGGCATAATGCCTTGCTGACCACCATCTTGCTTTATTGTATTTCATATAGTATTTTGCAACCATCCACATTAATCCTGTTGAATAATCAATTAACACTCTGTCGCCTTCAATGGTTTGTATCTCAAAATTATTTGTTATTCGGGTTTTATTTAAAATCTTTTTAATTGTTTCTTTGCCAATATTCAAAGCACTTGAACGCAATGTAACTCTTCTTAAAGAATGAGCCTTGCTGATAATTCTCTTTAATCTATTTGCATAATTACGTTTTATAAACTTATCAATCATTGCCTTAGCTGCACTAACGTATAAACCTTCTGGATATGTCTTTATGTAGTCTTTAAATGCTCGTATAGTTTTCAGTTGCTTTGCTTTATTATATAAATCATCCTCTTTTTGCTTCAAACTTAAAACTTTTTTTTCTCTTTCAATTGAATCAATTTCGTCCATTATTTGTCTTTTAAGAAAAATAATAGCATCTATTTTTTGTATTGACATTGCTTGTTCGCAAATTTCTTTTGCTTCAAATAACTTCCCATCCTTAAAGCACTTCTGTGCAGATAGAAACAGTTTGTTCAGCTTTTCTTTTTTTTTTAGTTTTTCTTCTCTCTTTCTATCACGTTCGAGTTTCTCTTTTTTTGTTAATTCTCTTTTTTTCACAATATTTTTTTTATCTTTTTGTGCTTTTTTATCGTTACCGGAAAATTTAGAGTAATAAAAATATGCTGCCAATGCAATAAGAATTAATATTATGAATAGCATACCTTTACCTGTAGATTTGTCATTTTTGTTTGTAGCATTAAGATTATCTACTGGTGTTTGTTCTTGTTGTTGATCGTATTCGAGTGGTATTGGCTCGTATTCGTGTTCTTTTTCCTTTTGAGAAGACAGTGCAGGGTTTTGGGGATTTAAAATTTCTTCGGCAGTTGCCGGATTTCCTTTCGAATTGAAAAATTTAACATCTTTATTTGTTTGCCCGTCAACGCCGTCTGTTTCATTGTCTGACACGATAGAACCTATCTTAGAGTTGTTAGAACTTGAAGAATATAAGCCGTCTTCGAATGAATCGGTGCTGTTGGATTCAAGAATAAATTCATCTCCTTCTTTAGGTATTGGGGGAGGAGATTCTAATCCATGATCTTCGTCCACATTCGTGTTATTATCTTCGTGCTGGTTTCTTTCTAATACAAATTCGCCAAAATCGTCATTGTCGTTTGTTTCTTTTTTAGGTGGTGCTAAATTGACAAATTCATCGTCTAAATCCAATAATGTTGCAGTCTTATTGGTATTATTAGGACTATTGTCCAAGTCCAAAACGAAATCTCCCTTTAAGGTTTTGTTATCAACGTCGTTATTTGTGTTGTTCTGGTGATTGTCTTTGACTGACTCAAATTGTTTTTCCAATAAGTCCAAGTCTTCTTTAGGGGTTTTTAATGAAACAACTTCGATGCCGGAATCTCCTTCAAGTACGTATATATCATCGTCGTCAACAACAATATTGTCTTCAATGAAATCATCGCCTTCTACTATTGCCGAGTCAATGTCAATGTCTTTGTCGTGATCAATTGAATAATTTTCAAGGTTAAGGTTTTCTTCTGAATTCCCCCCCCCCTTTTTTTTTGAACTATCGGATAAAAATTTCTCGTCAAAGATATCATCTATGTCCGTTCCCAAAAAATCGTCACCATTATTACTATTACTCATGTATGTATTTTATTAAAAAAAATATAAAAAGTAAATAGTTTGATAAT
>CAYOTE010000255.1:0-3291 GCA_964406785.1 uncultured Clostridia bacterium | reverse complement strand
ATTTAATTGCTTTTTAATTAAAAAATTAGTATATTAATGTATTCAAAAACTTATATTTGAATAATGGAGGAATTATGAAAAAAATAATTATGTTAGTTTTGGTGTTTTTTGTATTTACAATGTTTGCATCAGCTATTACGGTTGATGAAATCATAAACAATAATCTTAAAGTTAAAGGTGGTATAGACAACATCAAGGCAATAAAGACTATTCATATAACAGGCATTATGAAAAAAATGGGAATGGAAATGAAGCTTGAACTTTGGAACAAAAATCCGTCAAAACTAAAGATAAACGTTTGGGTTTCAGGTAAGAAAATGACTTTCGGATATAATGGGAAAGATGTCTGGCAGGTATCTCCATTTACAGGCTTAGGCGATAAAGCTCAAATTCTAACGGGGGAACAGGCTGATGAGATTAAGGACAACGCCGATGAATTTGAAGAAATGTTTGTAGATTATAAAAAAAAGGGTATTAAGATAGTATTAATAGGTAAAGAAGATATGGAAGGTACACCCGTATATAAGTTAAAACTAACTAAGAAAAACGGTAAAGAAATATTTTATTTTATTGATACGGAATCATTTATCGAATTAAAAACACTTGTCTATAAAAAGAAGAATGAAACCGAGACTAAAATTGAAACTTATTTAGGCGATTTTAAAAAACTTAAAGGCGTTATGATGGCTCATAATCTTTCAATCAAAATAAACGGTCAAGATGCGGTAAAAATGGTTTTTGAAAAAATTGAGACTAATGTTAAAATAGAAGATTCTTTTTTTGATGTGCCTGTCGAAAAAGATAAAAAGCTTAAAAAGCCTAAGAAATAAGTATTGATAAATCTAAAATAGGGAGATTTAAAATGTTAAAGAAATTTATTTACAATATTTTGATTATATCTTGCTTGACGATGTTTTTTCAAAACAATTTATTGTCAAAAGACAAGCAAAACGGGACAATAACACCTGAAATTATCAAGAATATAAAAGCTAATTTTAAAGATAGCAAAACTAACAAAGCATTGCAAAACGTTATCTCAGGAAATGATATTAATAAATTAGCCTTAAACAGGAACAGTCTGAATAATTTTAATGCTTTTTTTAAATATAAGGTTAAGGTAAGCGGTATTACAAATCAAAAAAAGTCCGGACGATGCTGGATGTTTACAGGATTAAATGTTTTACGTCCTATTGTTATTGATAAATTAAATTTGAAAAATTTTGAATTTTCAACAAATTATCTTTTCTTTTGGGATCAATTTGAAAAGGCAAATTTATTTCTTGAAACCATAATAAAAACAAGAAAAAAAGCTACAAATGACAGAACTGTTGAATGGTTATTTAAGCATCCTATCGGGGACGGTGGTGTATGGAATTTATTAGTTGACATAGTCAATAAATACGGACTCGTACCTAAAGGCGTTATGACAGAAACCTATCAAAGTGAAAAAACCGGGTTTATTTCAAGACTAATAAGAAGAAAATTAAGAGAAGACGGTTTAGTTCTTAGAGCAAAAAAGAATTTATCCTATAAAAAACTACAAGAAATTAAAATCACGATGCTTGCCGATATTTATAAGATGTTAGTATTTAGCCTTGGAGAACCTCCTGTAAAATTTGATTGGAGATATGAGGATAAAAAAGGCAAGATAAGTCCGATTGAGACATACACACCTAAATCATTTTATAAAAAAATGGTGGGTATTAATCTTGAGAGTTATGTACTCTTTATGGATGACCCGACAAGACCATATAACGAGCTATACGAAATTGAATACGATAGAAACCTTAACGAGGGACATAATTGGAAGTTTATAAACTTACCTGCAAAAAAAATTAAAATATATGCAGAAAAATCAATAATCGCAAACGAAGCAATGTATTTTTCATGCGATGTAGGGAAACAGTTAAATAAAAATCTTGGCTTACTGTCAATTGATAATTATGATTATGAGAGTTTATTTGCCGTTACATTCGGAATGGATAAAAAGGCAAGAATTCAAACTTTTGAAAGCGGTTCTACACACGGTATGGCACTCGTTGGTGTTGATGTAAATAAAAAAGGTAAAATAACAAAGTGGTTATTGGAAAATAGTTGGGGAGCCAAAAAAGGACATAAGGGATACTTGATTATGACGGATAAATGGTTTGATGAATATATGTTCAGGTTAGTTGTGAACAAAAAATTCGTAACTCAGGACATCTTAAAAATCCTTAAAAGGACACCTAAAAAGCTTCCACCATGGGATCCCCTATTTACACCGGATATATGATTATGAAAAAATATATTAATTTACTTATTCTTATTACTCTTTTAAGTATTGTATCCCCTATTTTTTCTGCCGATGAGATAATAAATACAATAAAAAACGATGAGATGAAAAAATTAGAACCCTTTGTCGGAAAGTGGAAAACTCTGTCAGTTTACCAAAAGACCGGGCTAAAGGCTCCGGGCATTTTAGAATATAGATGGATACTTGGTAAAACATGGATGTTTATCGAATTTATCGGTAAACATCCTAAAAAAAAATTTTGGGGAGCTTACGGCTTTTTTAGATACGATACAAAAAAGAAATGCTATATATCTTATGATATTTTTGATGAGAACGAGCCTACCTTTACTACTGGATATTGGTTAAATACAAAAACTCTGCGTTTTGAAGACAATAAAAACAAAAAAGTATGGGGAATAGACTACACTTTAACAGACAAAGGTAGTATTTATCAAGAAAATTGGGTTAAAAACAAAGAAAATAAAAGAATAGTTACACTAAAAACAACTTATACAAGAATTCGTTAGAAATTGATAAGTGATAGCTTTTGGCTTTTTAAAATATTGTCATGCCGAGGTATCCTACTACCTGATTATAGTCTCCGCTTTTTACACCTGAATTGGTGTAATCTATTATTTGAGTTTGAGTAGCTTTTAAGGCATTTGCCGCAACTAAGGTCATTGTTACGGGTAATACTCCACACATACTAATTTTATTATTAATAACCGTTGATAATAATTCTTCGGGTTCTAATGCTTCTATCTTTTCAATAGCCAATCCATCCTTTACTTTTGCAAGGTCTTCCGAAATATAATGGCTCATATCGGTTGAAGCTATAATCAATATATCTTTTTTATTATTTTCTTCTATTAATAGAGCTAATTCAAGACCTCCAAGTACAATTCTACTATAATTATTACCGGATATTAATATTGGAAGAATCTTAACATTTGGATTTATATACTGCAAGAAAGGTATTTGTACCTCAATAGAATGTTCATTAATACCGGCACTCTCAT
>CAYOTE010000254.1:0-3297 GCA_964406785.1 uncultured Clostridia bacterium | reverse complement strand
ATGATGGTTGGTGATGAGAGTTACGCCGGTGCAAGATCATATTTTAAATTAAAAGAAGCAATAAAAAATTTGCTTGGTTTCAACTATTTTTTACCTACCCACCAAGGCAGAGCTGCTGAGAATGTATTGTTTTCTGCAACTGTAAAAGAGGGTGATATTATTCCGGGAAATACACATTTTGATACAACAAAGGGACATATCGAATTTAGAAAAGCCAGTGTTATAAATTGCACGATTGATGAAGCGTTTGATTCAAAAGTTTTCCATCCTTTTAAGGGTAATGTTGATATTAAAAAGCTTGAAAATGTTTTCAAAGAACATTCGTCAACAAAAATTCCATTATTTATATTGACTGTTACATGTAACTCAGGTGGCGGTCAACCGGTTTCAATGAAAAACATAAGAGCTGTTTCAAAAGTATGCAAAAAAACAGGTACTAAATTGATAATTGACGGTGCAAGATTTGCTGAGAATGCTTACTTTATTAAGATAAGAGAAAAAGGATATAAAAATAGGACTATAAAAGAAATAGTAAAAGAAATGTTTTCTTATGTCGATGGTATGACAATGAGTAGTAAAAAAGATGCAATTGTGAATATGGGTGGTTTTATAGGCTTAAAAGATGAAGAGTTATTTAAGAAAGCAAGTGTTTTTAATATTGTTTTTGAGGGATTTATTACTTATGGTGGAATGAGTGGAAGAGATATGGGAGCTTTGGCTCAAGGCTTGGAGGAAGGGACTGAATTCGAATATTTAGAATCAAGAATAAGGCAGGTTAAATACCTTGGAGATAAGTTAATTGAGTATGGTTTACCAGTTTTAGAACCGATTGGTGGTCATGCCGTTTTTATTGATGCAAAGAAATTTTTCCCACATATACCACAAAATGAGTTTTCCGCACAACTTTTAGGTGTTGAATTATATATTGAAGGTGGTGTCAGAGGAGTTGAAATCGGGACATTACTGGCAGACAGAGATCCCAATACAGGAAAAAACAGATATCCTAAACTTGAATTATTAAGACTTGCAATACCAAGAAGAGTTTACTCCAACAATCATATGAACTATACTGCAGTTGCTCTTAAAAACGTATATGAAAGAAGAAATAAAATAAAAAAAGGGCTAAAAATATTAGAAGAAGCTCCTATTCTGAGACATTTTACGATAAAGCTTGATAAATTATAAGAATATCTCACCTTAGTATTGCAATAAATTTAATAAATTTTGATTAAGACTTTAGGTCTTTACACAATCCTGTTGAAATGAGATAATTACCTCATGAATGAAGAAAAAGCGATAGTAGAAGAAAATTTAAGTATCGGCAATAATTATTTTTTAATGAAGATAAGGACAGATAATATTGCATCTGAGGCAAAACCGGGGAATTTTATTATGGTGGGTGTCAATTCTTTAACGGAGCCACTCTTGAAGAGACCCTTCGGTATATTTAGCGTAAAAGATAATTCTCTCTTCTTATACTATGAGGTTGTCGGAAAAGGCTCTAAAATTTTATCGGAGAAACGTAAGGGAGATTCTATTGACATAGTAGGACCTCTTGGGAACGGCTTTCCAGAATTAAAAGATAAACGACTTCTTATGATAGCGGGTGGAAGGGGCATTGCTCCCGTTTACTTTGGAATTGAGAAATATTCTATTGATAATGATGTCAGCCTAATTTACGGAGCAGCGTCAAAGAACGATTTGAACCTAATTGATAGAATTGATGAGTTGAATTTAAAGAATAAATACTTTTATACGGATGATGGCAGCTATGCAAAAAAGGGTTTTGTAACCTCTGATATAAGGGATATAATATCAGAAAATGATATTGAGACAACTCTATCTTGCGGACCTGAAAAGATGTTTGAAAGTTTAAATATAGCCTTAAAGGACGTAAAAACAGAGAATTATGTTTCTATGGAAGCGTATATGGGGTGTGGAATAGGAGTTTGTCATAGCTGTGTTGTCGAAACCGTAAAAGACGGATATAAGAAGGTATGCTCTGACGGACCTGTTTTTAAATTGGGAGATATAAAATGGTAGATATTTCTGTTGATTTTGGCTTTATGAAATTAAAAAACCCCATTATTCCGGCATCAGGTACATTTGGCTACGGGGAAGAATTTGAAGATTTTTTTAATCTGGATGAGCTTGGTGCCTTTGTTTTTAAAGGAATTTACAGGAATAAAAGACCCGGGAACAAACCTCCGAGAATACACGAAACGTCAAGCGGACTCTTAAATTCCATAGGACTTGCAGGTCCCGGTGCCTATGAATTAAAAGAAATCATAAAAAGAGTTTATAATAAGACACATACTCCGATAATTATTAATGTATGTGGCGGTGATGATGATGAATATTTGGAAGTTGCCGAGATATTTGATGATATGAAAGAGGTCTCAATGCTTGAGCTTAATATATCATGCCCCAATGTTAAAATTGGAGGTAAATGTCCTGCGATGAGTGACTCTCATACCTATAAGCTTGTTAATAGGATTAAGAGTAATACCCAAAAACCACTAATAGTTAAACTCTCGCCTAATGTGAGTGATGTTGCAAGTATTGCTGTCTCAGCACAGGAAGCCGGAGCTGATGCGATTTCTGTTGTAAACACCTTTTTAGGCTTGGCTGTAGATTTGAAAAAGAGAAAACCTGTGTTTGAAAATGTATTCGCAGGCTTGTCAGGACCGGCAATTAAGCCTCTTGCATTAAAAATAGTTTGGGAGGTTGCACAAAGAGTAAGTATTCCCGTGATAGGGATAGGTGGCATTGCTTCGGGTAAAGATGTATTGGAGTACATTCTCGTGGGTGCAAGTGCCGTACAAATCGGAACAATTAATATGGTTGAGCCTACCGCAAGTATAAGGATTTTAAAAGAAATTAAAGACTTGATGAGTGAATTAAATATAGATAGTCTAAATGATATCAGGGGGAAATTAAAAATATGAAAGATAAGATTATTATTGCATTGGATTTTAATAATTTTGATGATGCTAAAAACATGGTTGATATGGTTGGTGATGCTTCTTTTTTTAAAGTTGGGCTACAGGCTTTTTTATCTTTTGGTGATGGAATCATTGATTATATCAAGAAAAATAATAAGAAGCTTTTTCTTGATTTAAAATTTAAAGACATACCCAATACGGTAGAGGGAGCCATAAAATCAGTGCTTAGATTTAATCCTGATTTTTTGACAATTCATACTACCGGTGGTGCCGAAATGATAAAGCGGGCAGTAGAAACCGCAAAAGAAAATCCTACACTTAAAGTGCTTGGAGTTACTATTCTAACCTCTCT
>CAYOTE010000253.1:0-3298 GCA_964406785.1 uncultured Clostridia bacterium | reverse complement strand
AGAAATGCATTTTTTTACATTGAAAACATTGATAATCGGAAAATTCTACAATTGTTAATTTTGGATCAATTGCACCAATCCATGGATGGCCTTTTAAAGTTATTCCGGTATTAATAGTGTTCTCATTGTTGATAGATTTATAATGATATTGCCAGTATTTGGGATAAAATAAGATAAGAGATCCTAAAATCAATAAAAAGACTATAGCCATTATAATGGTTAATTTATTTGTTTTCCAGAATATTAAATCCTGCTTAATTGATTGTAAGTAATTAATATTTTCATAACGGCGCCGTATCAGCCAGAACATATATAAAAGAGAAAAGTTAATTATCCAGCTTGCAATACACATGATGCAATAGGCATGTATATAAACAGATGAAATAATGCCAAGAGTTAGACTTATAAGGCTAAATATTAAAGCGATTGAAAATTGAGTTGAAAGCAGTCTTATCTTTTGTCTTTTTTGATCGAGGGAACAAAGGATAATGCCAAGTAATAGGCAATAGCCCGCAATACCCCAGACAGCAACCGGTACATTTAAAAAAACAGCATAGCTGCTTTGAGAGATCGTGTCGCAATTAATTGCCTTGGATATGGCGCAAAAACTTTTATAACCCATATCTGTATAAACTCTATAGTGAGAAAAAGAGAGATAGGAAGATACCGTTATACCAGCAATACAAATAGCAACAAGAGTTATAAAGTAGACCATGGCAGGTAAGGGCTTTATCTTTTTTTTTTGTTTAAATAATTTCACTCTATAATTTCCCCGGTTGTTTTAATGAGAAATTTTCTATTGCCAACTGAACAAGTTTTATTGCCGCAGGCGGGTTCAGGTGGTGCTCCGGCACTGGAATAAGTCTGTTTTTGATGGTGGGCATATCAAAATTATTTAACAATTTGCCAGTATATTCTTTTGTTTTGGTATTATTTCTGGCTCGTATACTATTTTCAATAAGGTATAAAAGAGTTGAAAGATCCTGTGGAGAATTTTTTAAAGCCTGTAATAGTAGAAATTCAGACATTTTATGATCACCTAATAGATCTAATGCAACCCCCGCCCCTTTTAATAATTTTGTTTTATTAGGTGTAATTGTTAAACCTTTTTTAAAGTTTATAAGAGCCTTATTATAATCACCGGTCCATAGCATGATTAACCCTTTGAGGTTGAAATAATCTTCATTGTCATTTATAGATGACGTAAGGATATTAACATTTTGTAGACCCTTTTTCCACTTGCCTTGTATCATTAATGTTCTAACTAAATAACGTCGAAATTTCAAATGCCCGGGTCGTATCTGTAAAGCTTTTCTATAATAGGTCAATGCCTTATCATAGTCATGTTTAGAGAGATAATAGATACTGCCCATATTACCGAATATATCAGCTTTATATTGAGGGCTTGGTTGATATTTAGTCAAAGATTTTTTTAAAAGTTCAATGGCCATATCATATTTGCTGGGATGTGTACTATTAATACCCCAGGCAAGCTCTATAGCAATATTGCTATATGGTCGTGCACTATTGGGTGCCTTGCCCATTGCATCAGTCCATAATGATACGTTTGTCTTCCAGATTTTATTGCGAAGAAACGTACTATAACCAATGATCATAACCAATGATATTATTAATATATAAACCATAGTTTGTAAGGTGATATTTTTTTTGTCAGAAATAATTATTTTATTTACAAAGAGTGCAAAGGGAAGAAAAACAAAGAAAGATGGTAGATAATTTCTGTGCTCAAAGATTAATTCAAGAGGAATTATTGTTGATTCGATTAAATGATTCAGGAAGAAAAAAAATATGGAAAACGATATTAAAGGATTTTTTCTCGCTTGATAAATTCCAAAGATTATCAAGAATAGAATTATAAAAATTGCCGGAATTGTTGTCCATGGTGAAAAGATGGATTTTGAAAGTATAACATCATGGGTGATGGAAAATCTGTTTGGGAAGGGGAAGAAAATTTGACTTAGATAAAAAATAATAATTCTTGGCTCTGTCAATAATCTTTCTGTTAAAGAAAATGTCCGGAAGGAGTATCCTTTAAGAAAAGATAATATATTGCCGTTGAGAAAAAAAAAGATACTTGGTAGAATCAGTAATATACCGGTTACCAAGGCAGTAGAGGTAAAGAGGATTTTTTTATTATTATCAGAAAATTTACGATAAAAAAGAATTTCAATGATAAAGACTGCTCCAGGCAGGATAGCAGCATTTTCCTTTGAACCCATTGCAAGGAGATAAAAAAGTAAACAGGCGATGAACCATGGCCATGCTTTTATTAATGAATTAAAATTTTTTGCTTTGATATATGAATACAAGCTAAGGATATAAAACATACCGGCAAGCAAAGTCATCCGCTGTACAATATATGTGACAGCCTGGGTATGTATAGGATTGACTGCCCATAAAACCGTAGTGAAACCTGCAATAAAATATTTTCCTTTATACTGCCCAGACAGGTTTGGTGACTCAAATATATTAAGAATAAAAAGGTAAAGGAAAAAAGCCGTTAAAATATGTATTGAAATATTTACAATATGGTAGGTAAAGACATTATCATGGCTGAAATACCAGTTAAGAGCAAATGAGATGCATGCTACAGGTCTGTATGGTTTGGTGTTTAAATGATAGGGGTTTGATGGGTTGGAAAATAATGAATTTAAAATATCCTCGGATTTCAAAGTCCGTAGGTGCAGGTAATGATTGTTTATAATGTTGGGGAAATCATCAAAATGCCAGGAAGCATTAAAAGAGTTGGAATAAATAAAAAATATGCCTGTGCTTAAAAGAAATAATATAGATATTTTTTTGATAAAAGGAATATATCGCATGCTCAAAATTGATTAAGGGGGAGAACCTTAAAAGGTCGTCCCCCTTAATATCGGTTATTATTTCTCAAACTTAAATTGTCAGTTATTCGACATGCATCAATTTAGTGAAGTTATAACCGTTCCAATTATTCATGCCTGCAGCATTTCTGTAATCCGATGGACAACGTCGTGATTGATCAGCAACGATTATGGTGATATTCTTGCTTGGTTGTGCTCCTGCAATGGTGACTTTATTCTGGCTAGCTCCAACACCAGACATTTTTATACCAATTACTTTTGTTCGAGCAGTAACTACAGGTGCGTTAACACGACTTGGTACTGAAAAATAATCTGCTATGGCAGCAGCAACTGAGTGGGCATCACTTTCTGCACGAGTACAAAAAGATTTGTTTCTGTAAGCAATAAAATTAGGGATTGCAATTGCAGCTAAGATACCAATGATTGCAATTACAATC
>CAYOTE010000252.1:0-3300 GCA_964406785.1 uncultured Clostridia bacterium | reverse complement strand
TAATGGATTTATTGCTATTCCTCGTTCGGTAACAATTACATCAATTAGTTCTCCTGGACCAGTAAGAGTTGTAACCTTATCTACAATTACAGGTATTCTATCTCTGAATAGTGGAATCGGCAATATAACATTTTTACCAAACAGACAATTTTGCCATCCGCCAATACCGTGCAATAATTTCCCATCCGAATGAGTTACAACGTTTGCGTTAAAATTCAAATCGACCTCTGTCGCTCCTAAAATAACAGCATCTAACATAGAAGCAAAATTCCCCTTCCCATGATAATTATAACTCGTAAAAGGACTCGTATCCTGATGTGCCGGATTGTCTCTCATTGAACGAACACCATCCAAATCAAAAGTTTGCCCGTCAAGAATATAATCGGTTAATCCCTCTTCTAACATTTCCGTAAGATACTTTGTCGAACCGCCCCGCATAAACCTTGCCTTAATTCCTTCCTTTCTCATTATATCTCTTAAAAAAACAGTAAATGCAAGAGACGTACCTCCGGCTCCAGATTGAAGAGAAAAACCATCTTTAATAATTCCCGCTTTCATAACAAAATCAACAGCTAATTCAGCAATAAATAATCTATCTGGACTCTTGGTTAGTTGGGTTGTTCCCGAGATGATTTTTGAAGGGTCTCCAATAGAATCAACCTCAACTACACAATCTACATTATTCCCCTGAATTTGCCATGGAATACATGGGAACGGTTCAAGGTTATCTGTTACAATAATGACCTTATCCGCATACTGTGAATCTGCAAGAGCAAAACCCAACAAGCCACAAGCCGCAGGTCCTCTAAGTCCGTTTGCATTACCGAAAAAGTCTGATGAAGGAGCAGCTATTACGGCAAAGTCAATATGAACCTCGCCATCCTGTACAGCCTGATATCTGCCTCCATGAGATCTTAAAATCCCAGTGCCTTTCATATTTCCCTTGGATACAAAATCACCAAGCGGGCCATTCATACTGCCCTCAATATGATGTATCACACCTGATTGCATATGTTTTATAATAGGAGTATGAACCGGAAACGAAGCACTGGGAAACCATCTTAAATTTTTAATTCCAAGCTCCGATGCCGCATTAAACACCATATTTGCAACAAAATCTCCATTTCTCATATGGTGATGGGTTGAAATAGTCATACCGTCTTTTAAACCGAATTTTTTCAAAGCTTCTTTTATCGTATTAACACGTTTATCTCCACTTGCAGGATAATCTATACAAGAACTTATAGTAAGAGAGGCTTTTTTACCATCGGGCTTATACTTACCAACCCCCATAAAGGGAATATGTTCTTCTCCATTTATGACTGTAGGTACGTTTCGACCAACCTGATTAATTTTCATCTTATTATCCATCATAATTACTTCTCCAATCATTACCGATAATACCCTCTTTAATGGCAATCGTAATTACTCGTTCCGCTCTTTTAATTATTGGTGGATCAATCATTTTACTGCCTAACGACACAACACCCATTCCGTTTTTCTGTGCCTCTTCAGCCGCAATAACTATTTTTTTAGCCTTAGATATTTGCTCTTTTGTAGGCGAAAAAGCCTGATGCACAATTCTTATTTGTCTTGGGTGAATACATCCTTTCCCGTCAAAACCAAGAGACTTAGCCTCTAAAACACTTTCTCGCAATCCATCCATATCGCTCACGTCAGAATAAACCGTATCAATTGCCAATATATTATTTGCCCTTGCAGCGTTAACTATCATCTGCCTTGCAAAAAAACTTTCCTTCCCCTCCTTTGTCCTTTGGGAACCTAAATCTGCCGTATAATCCTCTAAGCCAATAGCCAAGGCAACATTACGTTTACTTGCCGCAGCAATTACATTTGCATTCAATATACCCTTAGCACTCTCGATTATAGGCATAAGAAATATTTCACCTAATTCATCAATACGTTTGGTACTTAGCGAAATAAGAGCCGAATTAATTCTCTTGTCAATCTCTATGAGTTGCTCAGGTACTTCAACTTTCGGCACAAGAATTATATGCACACCGTAGGGTACAATCTCATCAATATCATCTAAACCCATCGGAAACTGATTAATTCTAACCATTCGCTCCGAATTCTTAAACTCAACGGCTCTCAAGGCATTTCGCACAAGAATTCTCGTCTCAGCCTTAACCGTCGGAGCAACAGAATCTTCAAGATCAAGAATAAGACCGTCAGCTCCATGAATAGATGCATTTAAAAATAACTTAGGTTGATCACCAGGCAAATAAAGTCTCGAACGCCTAAATCTATCTCTCATGCTTTTTTGATATGTATATTTATACTCAGGAATAAATCTTTTACCATCATCCAAGCCAAGCTTTCTTACAACCGATTCAAAACGAGCCATTATAACAAATGGCAAAGCACCAGAATCATTAAATGTTATATTTGCATTCTTAATTCCGAAAAAATTTGCCAACTCCGTAAGTAGTTTTCGGTTTGAGTTACCGTACATAGAATCAACCTTACTGTTAATATCAAAGTAAAGTCCTCCACTATTCAATATCTTAATCCCAATAAAACAATCTGATTTTATCCTAACACCAAACTTACCGGACTCTTCATACTTACTCATTTTTATCCTTCGGTTTTGAAATTTTAATATTCAAATTCATCCCCTTTATTCTTCTGCTTATATTGATTTTTTTAATCTTAACATATTTATAACCACCTAATTTAGCAAATATAACAGCATAAACAGTTTGCCATTCCTTATCATTATCAACAAAGGCATTAACCGATGTCGCACGATAACCTCTATCTGATATGATTTTTATAGATTTACTGAGAGCACTCGGCTTTAGAGGTTCCTTAAAGACCATCTTATTACCCTCTCCAAGAAATTTATCGGTGCCGTAAAAACGGAAAACGCCAACAAGACTAAGATAGCTTAAATCAACCTTGCCAACATTTTGAATTTTAAAAGATACAGTGGGCACCAAGATTATTTTCTTAACCCCGTTATCCTCTGTTTTCCCATTCTTAATCCATTGACTATTTATATCGGACACCTCTATTGAAGCCTTTAACTCTTCAACGGAAATTCTGTTTTTTGCAATTCCAGTCAAAAAATATAATAGTACTATAAACGTTATTAATATTGAAAAAAATAAGACATACTTTGCTCTGGTTTTTTTCGGATTTATATACTCCTGTAAGAAATCCGCCTCTGAATAATCGTTATCTTTCATAAACTCCCCTTCCTACTAAATAAGACAAATACTATTATATCATATTTTAATATTGTATGATATAATTACTTTCGTTAAAATGAATATT
>CAYOTE010000251.1:0-3306 GCA_964406785.1 uncultured Clostridia bacterium | reverse complement strand
ACAAGATATATCTGACCATCGGTAATTGAGATAACATTAGTCGGAATATAAGCCGAAACATCCGATGCCTGCGTTTCAATTATAGGAAGAGCCGTCAAAGAGCCCGCACCCTTTTCTTCGTTTAATTTAGAAGCTCTCTCCAATAACCTTGAATGAAGATAAAAAACATCTCCCGGATAAGCTTCCCTGCCAGGAGGTCTTCTTAATAAAAGAGATATCTCTCTGTATGCGGCAGCGTGTTTTGATAAATCATCATATATGAGAAGTGCATGACCGTTATTATTCATAAAATACTCACCCATGGCACAACCTGAATAAGGAGCAATATATTGCATTGATGCCGGATCTGCCGCACCGGCAACAACTACTATTGAATACTCCATCGCTCCGGTTTCTTCTAATTTCTTAATAACCTGTGCAACAGTTGATTGTTTTTGCCCTATGGCAACATATACACATATAACATCCTGTCCCTTTTGATTTACAATCGTATCAAGGGCAATAGCCGTCTTACCGGTTTGTCTGTCTCCGATTATCAACTCTCGCTGTCCCCTGCCTATCGGGATCATTGCATCTATGGATTTAATACCGGTTTGAAGCGGTTCCTTAACGGGCATTCTGTCGATAACTCCCGGTGCAATGGCTTCAATCGGCATATAAATATCAGTCTCAATAGGTCCCTTTCCGTCAAGTGGCTCTCCGAGAGGATTAACAACTCGTCCTACTAATGCCTTACCAGCCGGCACGGAAATAATCCGTTTTGTTCTCCTTACAATATCACCCTCTTTTATCTTATACGCTTCACCAAGAACAACAGCACCGATATTACCCTCTTCGAGATTTAATGCAATTCCGAATATATCACCGGGGAATTCAATTAACTCATTATACATAACATTTTCAAGCCCGTATATTTGAGCAATTCCATCACCTATGGAAATAACTATTCCGGTTTCATCCTTATTAAAGTCAAGTTTAAAACCCTCTATTTTCTGCTTGATTAACTCACTAATTTCTTCTACCTTAATTTGCATTTAATTCTCCTGAATTATAGAGCCCTCAATAGAGCCTTCCGAAAGTGTTTCATATAATTTTTTTAAATTCCCGTCAATAGAAAAATCATAATATATTGAACCCTTCTTTAATTTTAATCCCGCAATTAACGATTGGTCAATTTCTTTTTCCAATACTATTTTTTTATCTAATTTTTTTTCTAAATGTGTCAATAACTTTTTTTCTAATTTATCACTAAGTTCTATTGCCGAATAAACTGTATATTTTTCAACGCCTGTTTTTTCAAACCATAAATCTTCTATAGACTCAATTATGCTTTCAATAACCGATAGCCTGTTTGCATCTATTAACTCCATTATAAAATTTACCGTCTTATCACCAAAAACAGTTTTTGATTTTATTGAGTCAAATAATTCTATTTTCTGTTGCTTTGAAAAAAGAGAAGTCTCCATGCCGGATTTAAACTCATCATTAGATTTTAATAATTCGTTAAACGTCTCCAACTCATCTTTAAATCTTTTATAATCTTTTTCATCGTCAATAATACCGATTACCGCTTTTGCATATCTTTTCGCAAGGCTATTACCCTTCACTTCGACACCTCACTCGCACCGTATGAGGCAATAACATCACCGGATATTTCAATATTCTCATTGATGATTTGCTCATGAATTTTCTTGGTCAAATCATTTTTAAAAGAATTCTTAAACCTCTCAATTGTCATCTTTGCAATTCTTGTTCTTAAACCCTTAATTGACAACTCAATTTTATAGTTTATCTCTTCTTTCGATAATTCCATAATCTTATCAGCTTCACCCTTGGCAAATTTTTCCAATTTTTCTTTCTCAATTTTGCCCGTTTTTACAGCCTGAGCATTTAATTCCTTTATATCACCTTCCATAGCTTCCAATCGTTTCAATATTCCTGATAGTTCGTTTCTTGCATCTTCAATCTTTTCTTCCCTTTCAACAATATCACCCTTAACATCTGATACCTTCTTACTTAAAAACGATGATATCGGTTTTTTCAACACGTAATACAAACCGCCGAATAAAACAGTAGAATTAAAAACCTTACCAAAAAATCCAAGCCAATCAAAGCTATGATGTACATTAGCAGAATGCTCACCACCACCCGAGGCATAAGCAAAAACTGTAAGAAAGAATACGACAATAAATATTATATTTTTTTTTATCTTCATAGAAATTTCTCTTTTATTTTGTCTGAAAACAAATCTATTTCATCACTCAATTTTTTTTCAGTATCGGCAATTAAAGACTCCAACTCAACTACCTTATCCGACATCATTTTCTTTGTTTTTATTCTTGTTTCCTCAATGATTTTTTCTTTGACGGACTCACCCTCTTTAATTAAATCTTCCCTAATCTTCCCCGCATTCTTCTTTGCCTTTTTAAGTTCATTTTCAATTTGAGCAGTCTTATCATTAATTTGGTCAAGAATGTTCTGTAAAATATCAGAGTCCCCCTTTATCTTCATTTTTCTTTCCTCAATAACTCCTCCGATAGGCTTAAAGAACATCTTATTTAACAACACCAATAACAGGGATATTATTGCAATAACAAAAACGACTTCTAAAGGATTTATATCCAGTAACTTATCCATTGTAAATTTTTATCATATTGCCACAAGAAAATCAAGCGTTTTAATCTTTTTTCACAGTTTTAATTTTTTTTTACAGACATAATTTACAATTAAAAATATTTGTTCTATTTTTATATAAAAAAGCTACATAATTATACTCATAAATCCTTGACTTAGATATTATGGTATGTTAGTTTTTTAGATATTTTTATTAGATATTTTTTTTGGAGACTGTAGAATGAAAAAGAATTATGATATTGCAATAATTGGCGGAGGTATTATCGGAATGGCTACCGCTTATTATCTTTCAAAAAAATCAAATATAATACTCATAGAGAGAGATACAATAGGCTCAGGCTCATCAAGTAGATGTATCGGAGGTATAAGACATCAATTTTCAACCCCGTCATCAATTAAAATTATGAGAGAAAATATAAAACTCTTTTCTGAAATGGAGGATGAGTTTGGCTTCTCCGTTGAATTTGCACAGGGAGGTTATCTCCTACTGGCACATAATCAGGAGCTTCTTGATATTTTCAAAGCTAATGTTAAAGTTCAGCAAAAAGAAGACGTTAATGTATCAATACTATCACCAAAAGAGGCTAAGGAGATAGTGCCGGAATTGAATACAGACGGAGTTTTGGGAGCCGCATACTGCCCCGATGACGGTCAGGCATACCCCTTTTATGT
>CAYOTE010000250.1:0-3313 GCA_964406785.1 uncultured Clostridia bacterium | reverse complement strand
CCCCTGCTCATAAGCAACAAACGATCTATAACCTCTACCCATATTCACCCCCTACTCATTATACATAAAAAAAAACAAAACATCAACCTTTCGTGTCTGGCACGAAAAATAAAATAATAAAATGGACACAAAGGTCTTAATTTAAAAAGAGCTTATAAAACGTTAAGAGGTTCAAGTTTAAACCTTGAAATATCACGGGAAATGACATTAAACTAATAATACTTTTGAAAACTTAATAAGTACGGGCTTTTTACTTGACAAAGATTAGAATTTCTTTTATTATTCATAAATAAGAATATAAACCTTGGAGGAATATTTATGGCTAAATTTGATAGTGAAAGAATCAGAAATATTGCAATTGTCGGACACGGACAAACGGGAAAAACAAGTCTTACTTCTGCCCTTCTTTATAATACGGGAATGGTAAACCGATTAGGAAAAGTAGATCAAGGAAATACGGTGACCGACTACGACGAAAACGAGATAGAAAAAAAAATCACGATTTCAGCTTCAATTGCCTACTTAGTTAAAGATAAGTATAAGGTCAACCTGATAGATACACCTGGATTTGCAAACTTCATATGGGAATCACGAGTTGCCTTAAGAGCTGCTGAGACAGGACTTATGCTTGTAAATGCAACAGAGGGAGTAGAAGTTCAATCTGAAAAAATATTTGATTCTATGACCGAACTCGGTAAACCTATGATTTTAGCTGTAAATAAGATGACTAAGGAATTAGCCAATTTTGATAAGACTTATGAATCTATTGTTGAATCATTCGGAAAAAATGCTATTCATGTGCAGTTGCCAATTGGCAATGGCAATGATTTTTCTGGCATTATCGACATCATATCAAAAAAAGCTTTCAAATATGATGCAGACGAGAATGGTACTTTTGAAGAGATCGATATTCCTGCCGATTTAGTTGATGAGGTTGATGCAAAGCGAGAAGCTTTAATAGAAAAAATTGCCGAGAATGACGAAAAGTTAATGGAAAAATATTTTGAAGACGGTGATTTGAGCGAAGAAGAAATATTAAAGGGGTTAAAGAGTGGAATTACCAATCGAGATATTTTCCCTGTACTTGTAATGGATGCACTTAAAAATATTGGAGTTAATCATCTTCTTGACTTTATTATAAAGTACTCCCCCTCAATATTGGAAGTTGGAGACTTTGATACAATTGACGGAACAATTAAACCCGACCCTGCTGGAAAATTATCCGGTTTAATTTTTAAAACAATATCAGATCCGTTTACAGGAAAAATTTCAATAATAAAAATTTTGTCAGGGAATTTTAGCCCAGACTCATCCTATTATAATGTAAACAAAGATACAAACGAGAGAATTGGTAATATATTTTTGCTTCAAGGAAAAACACAGGAACCTTGCGAAGGTATTAATACAGGAGATATTGTTGCAATGGCAAAGCTTAAAGAAACACAGACAGGAGATACGCTTACAATCAAGGGTGAAAAAATTAAATTCCCTGAGTTTAAATTCCCTATCCCGTCAATATCTTTTGCAATAGAACCAAAATCAAGAGCCGATGAAAGCAAGATCTCCGTTTCACTTCATAAAATAATAGAAGAAGACCCAACAGTAAAAACAGATAGAGATGTACAAACCAAAGAGTTGGTTATCTCAGGCAACGGTCAGCTTCATGTTGAATTAATCGTTAATAAGTTAAAAAAAAAATACGGTGTTGAAGTTACAATGAAACCGCCAAAAATCCCATATCTTGAAACAATTAAAAAACACACGGATGTTGAGGTAAAATATAAAAAGCAGAGTGGTGGTAGAGGACAATACGGTCATGTTCTTATTAAAATGGCACCATTACCAAGAGGAAAAGGCTTTGAATTTGTAGAAAGTATCTTTGGCGGTTCAATCCCAAAGAATTATATTCCAGCCGTAGAAAAAGGTATAAGAGAGGCTAAGGTTAAAGGAATGTTGGCCGGTTATCCTGTTGTCGATTTTAAAGTTGATTTGTATGATGGAAGTTACCACGATGTTGACAGTTCTGATATGGCTTTTAAAATAGCAGCATCAAAGGCATTTAAAAAGGCTCTTGCAGAGGGTAAGCCAACTATTCTTGAACCTATTATGATGGTTGAAGTTGTTGCTCCTGAAGAGTTTATGGGGGATATAAACGGTACTCTAAGCGGTAGAAGAGGAAAAATACAAGGGATGGAAACCAGAGGAAAAAACACCATTGTAAAGGCAGAGGTTCCGATGGTAGAAATGCTTGATTTTAATCCTAATCTTACATCCATAACCGGAGGTAGAGGAACTTACTTTATGGAGATGAATCATTATTCGGAAGTTCCTTCTCATTTACAGAAAAAAATTATTTCAGATGCAGTTGCAGATGGAAGAGTTAGAGAAGAGGAAGAGGATTAAAATTATCTCTTAGTTCTACACCATTGAAACTTCCCTAATTAAAAAAAGAAGAAGCTTTAAGTTGAAAATTGCGTATAATGAATGTTGATATAAAAAAAATAGATAGTGGCGTATATTTAGTAGACGCCCAATATATGAACCGGCAAAATTATGCAGCCTGTTATATTATTGTTGAAAAAAACGAAATTGCTCTTATAGAGACAAATACAAACTTTGCCGTTCCAAAAATACTTAAAGCATTACAAGAGCTACATCTTGATAAGCAACAGGTAAAATATATAATACTGACGCATATACATCTTGATCATGCGGGCGGTGCAGGCTTATTAATGAAAGAAATACCCAATGCGCAACTTGTATTACACCTAAGAGGGGAAAAGCATATGGTCGTTCCCGAAAAGCTTATAGAGAGTGTTAAAACAGTATACGGAGAGCAAGAATATAATAAGATGTATGGCAAAATTTTACCCGTTAAGCAGGATAGAATATTAACTATTCAAGATGATACTATACTAAACTTAAAAGGTAGAAAATTATATGTTTTTGAAACACCGGGGCATGCAAAGCATCATATATCTGTTTTTGATAGAAATACAAAAATAGTTTTTTCAGGCGACTCATTCGGAATAGGATATCCCGTTTTTACATATAAGTGCGAACAGTTAATTTTTCCATCTACATCCCCCACACAATTTGACCCGATATCTGCAATTCACTCCATAGATAAAATAGTAGGACTTAAACCGGACAAAATATGTCTTACACATTACGGCGTTATAAAAGATCTTGAATACACCTCAAAACAACTTAAAGCATGGATTAAATTTCTTGTTGAAAAATCAGAAAATTTATATAATTCAGGTTTAAGAAAGGACAGGTTAATCAATGCTTTAGAAAAACTTATTTATTC
>CAYOTE010000249.1:0-3338 GCA_964406785.1 uncultured Clostridia bacterium | reverse complement strand
AATGCTACATATTCGGTTATATCACCCGAAGGTTGTGCAACTATTCTTTGGAAAGATGCCGGACAGGCTGCAAAAGCTGCCAAACATTTAAGTTTAAGTGCAGAGTCTCATCTCAATTCAAAAATTATAGATAATATTATCGAAGAGCCTGACTTTGAAAAGCAAGATACATATCCTGAATTTATTGAATCATTAAAAAAATTATTAATAACAACAATAAACTCATTATCAGAAAGACCAATTGATAAATTATTAATGGAAAGATATAAAAAATTTCGTAATATTGGCTATAATCAATACTTATAATGACTGTATTTTAAATTTTGACATCATTTGATAACAATTTAATTTTACTAACTATTGACGGGTACTTTTAAATTGGTAGAATATGTCATTGTAACTAATAAAATAAAAATATTATGAGGTGAAAAATGAAAAATTTAGGTTCGGAACAACTGATGGAAATGGAGCATGAGTTTGGTGCACATAATTATCATCCTTTAGAAGTTGTGATATCAAAAGCAGAAGGTATTTGGGTTGAAAATCCGGAAGGGAAAAGATTTATTGATATGTTAAGTGCATATTCAGCAGTTAATCAGGGACATAGACATCCTAAAATAATAAAGGCATTAAAGGATCAGGCAGATGTTCTTACTCTTACATCAAGGGCATTTTTTAATGACATATGGCCTATCTTTGCAAAAAAACTTGCAAAAGTAACCGACAAAGATATGATTTTACCAATGAATACCGGTGCTGAAGCTGTAGAAACGGCAATTAAAACAATGCGTAAATGGGGTTATTTAAAAAAAGGCGTAAAAAAAGACAAGGCTGAAATAATTGTTTTTGAAGAGAACTTTCACGGAAGGACGACTACTGTTGTATCATTCTCAACAGATCCTGTTGCAAGAGAAAATTACGGTCCGTTTACTCCGGGATTTAAGATTGTTCCGTATAATGATTTGGACGCTGTTAAAAATGCGATTAATGAAAATACCGTTGGTATTCTTGTTGAACCTATTCAGGGAGAAGCTGGTGTTGTTGTTCCTGATGACGGTTATTTAAAAGGATTATCAGATTTGTCAAAAGAGCATAATTTCTTATTGGCAACAGATGAGGTTCAAACAGGGTTTGCAAGAACAGGAAAGATGTTTGCATTTATGTATGAAGGTATTGAACCTGATATAATCATAATGGGTAAGGCTCTTGGCGGAGGTGTTTTTCCGGTAAGTGCAGTTGCTGCCAATAAGGACGTATTAGGCGTGTTTGAGCCCGGAACTCACGGCTCAACTTTTGGAGGTAATCCATTAGGTTGTGCAGTTGCCATCGCTTCTATTGATGTATTGATTGATGAAAATCTTGCCGAAAAATCATACGAGCTTGGTAAGTATTTCAGAGAACAGTTAGAAGGTTTGAATTCCGATAAGATTAAACTTGTACGTGGAAAAGGATTATTAATCGGAATCGTTTTAAACGAATCAGCCGGAAAGGCAAGACAATATACAACAGCCTTAAAGGAAAAGGGTCTCTTATGTAAAGAAACTCATGATTGGATTATAAGATTTGCTCCTCCGTTGATAATAACAAAGGAAGAAATTGATTATGCAATGGAAAGAATCAAAGAGGTCTTAGGATAAGTTTTATATGATATTATACAGGACGCAAGGCTCGGCAGAAATCGGGTTTGGACATATTAAAAGATCTGTTTACCTTGCGTCCTTGATTAAAAAAAAAAAAAGCATTCTTTTTGTTTTAAAAAAAGATAAGTCGGCAATAAATTATATTAAGGAAAAAGGTTTTAAATATATTTTATTGAATCAATTGAAAAATATAAGATGGGACTTGGTTACCGGTATTATATTTGATATAAGAACAGTAGAGCCATTAGATAATGAAATTTTAAATAAGGCTAAGGACAATAATATCAAGACCGGTCAAATAACCGACCTTGGCTTGAGCAAGCTTGATGTCAATATCATTATAAATGCGTCAATCAATATAGACGATAATGTCTGCAAGGGAAAAAAAGACTCTTGCTTTAGCGGTTCACAATACGTAATTTCTCATCATAAATTCATTCACTTTAATAATGTTAAGAGAAAATATAAGAAAAAAGTTAGAAATTTATTAGTTTCTCTTGGAGGTGCTGTTCAATATAGGCAGTTGAGAGATTTAATTGATACGCTGTACAGATATAATTATCGTTTAAAAATAACGGGTGGATTTTATTTGAAAAAATCCGCAAGGAAAATATTAAAAAGACTGTATCCGAAAATAAAATTTGTTGGGACTGTGGAATCACTTGCACGTCCTTTATTCGAAGCGGATATTGCGGTAATTACCGCAGGCACGACATCATATGAGGCAGCGGCAGTGGGAACACCTGCAATATACTTTTTTTATAATAAAGAACAGGAGGAAATTGCCAATACCTTGGAAAAAGAAAATGTTGGGATAAAAATTTCCTCCGTAAATAAGTTTGATAAGGATAAGCTTTTAAATGTATTGGATGATTTCTCATTGGAAAAAAGAACAGCTATGGGCAAAAAGGCAAAAAAGCTTATTGACGGTAAGGGTGTGTATAGAATAATTGAACTTTTATCTAAAACGGGAATAGTACAAAAATGAGTTTTTCAGTCTTAATAACAGCAGCATCAAGAAGAGTTGCCCTTATGAAAAGCTTCAAAGAGGCTGTTAATAAAATTGGGGGGAAGCTTATTGCCGTTGATTGTGATAGATACTCTTCTGCCCTTTATTTTGCTGACAAATATTATTTGGTGCCCCTTGTAAGTGATAAAGATTATATTAAGGCAATCAAAAATATTGCTCAAAAAGAAAGAGTAAAATTAATAATACCAACAGTTGATTTTGAGCTTATGCTTTGGGCTGAGAATAAAAAAAGGTTTGACGAAATAGGAATATCAGTATCTATTTCTCCAAGAGAAACCGTCAAAATATGCAGTGATAAATTAAATACTTATAGTTTTTTCATAAAAAATGACCTTCCTTTTCCAAAATCATTTACGACTGATAATTTGCCCGAAAATATTAACTTTCCACTGTTTATTAAACCGAGAAGAGGACGTGGCAGTGATGATTCTATCAAAATAAATAATAATGAGGAATTTGAATTTTATATCAAACGAATCGACTCTCCTTTAATCTCTGAATTTCTCGATGGAGATGAATTTACTACCGATGTGCTTTTTTCAAAAGATGGTAAACTTTTGAGATGTGTGCACAGGTATAGACTTGTAATAAGAGACGGCGTATCGGATAGGGGAAAAACATTTAAGAATAAAAAATTAACATCATATATCGAAAATATAGGCAAAAAA
>CAYOTE010000248.1:0-3367 GCA_964406785.1 uncultured Clostridia bacterium | reverse complement strand
CACATATCATCTTTTCAATCTTTGTTGCAGCCTTTTTGCAGTCATAGCTTGGCTCACCTGGATAAGCAGGGGATATCATCAGAAATAGTAGAAAGAAAATAATACTTACTTGTAAACACATTAATAGCTTTTCTTTTGTTTTCATTTTTTACTCTTTTCTTTATACAACTGATTATATAATGCTGACATTGTATTATCTGTGCTCAGCCAGGGTTCTTTTAAACTTTTACAAATCGTTTGTTCACGTTTTAAGGCATAAAATACAGATGGAGCATATTTTTCCGGATAATATATGGATAAAAAGAATATCACCAGACAAGACAGTATACTTATTTTTTTCATATTTTTTTTCATAAACTGCTCCCATACTATAAAACCATTGCAACATAATCACTATCTATCAACCGGTTTAATAACATAGTAAAATAAGCTGTCCGTCACCACCGTTAAAGATATCACAGGCTTTATCTTTACCGGCAATATAAAAAATGTCATTGCCATTACCTCCATACATGGTGTCTCTACCTTTACCGCCTTCGAGAAAATCATCTCCCTGCTCACCTCTCATAATATCATTACCGCCCATGCCGTAAAGGCGGTCATCTGCTTCAGCGCCGGCAATATCATCATTATCGTCTTTTCCAAAAATATATTTTGGACCCTGGGTTGCACTTTTTATACTATAATCCAGAGTCTTGTCTTCAAATTCTATGTCGGTTGTATTCTTGTTCATTGTATAATAAAGAAATTTTGAGCGGTCTTTTATGAAGTTGTCTGAATAGCTTTTCTTTTCTAAATAATCTTCCACATTAAGATGGGTATAATCAACTCCTGTTACAATAAAGGGGTTCAGCTTTAAAATGGAATAAAGCCCGGCATGGCTGTCTGCCTGAAGTTTAATTGCAGACTGTGAAAAATCCTTATAAAAATAAATTTCAATGTCTGTGGGAGCTTTTGCTTTAATATTCTTTGCAAACTCGGCTACATCATCAGCATCGTCAGCCTGGACAATCTCATCCAATGACTCAAGAAAACGCTTCACTTTTTTCACTTTTGGTACAACAAATTTTAAATTATCTGTCAAAGAATCATAATCCATATCCTTGTGCTTGGTTTTAAATATTTCCAGAATAGTATTATAAACAGCTATACTTTTATTAAAAGTTTTAATACCGTGATTGCTTACTATCCCTTGGTCACTTTCTTTATCAGATTGATTTATAATAAAATGAGTTTCTCCTGTTTGTCCTGAAACTATATCCGTTAAAACATCTCCAACCAGTTCCCATTGATCGGGTCCCAACTGGATAATATTGGTAATTTTATTAGTTTCTTTTTTAACATCCACTCCTATGGTCTCTAAATATTCACCAAGGGTTTCGCGAACATCAATGGGCATACCGGCAACATATTTTACTTCTTTTGCTGGGGGATTCTGCCTGTACCCATGAACATAATGTCAGAAACAATAAGATCTTTGTATACTTCTGATAATGGATCTTTGAAGAGATTGCCTTCAGTGCCTCGGAAAACAAATACATAATCGTTTCCATTTTTTAACAGCAGACCTTGGAAACCTGAGTCTGTACTCCTCTTGCCTACTATTTGATAATCTTTTTCCAGGTCGTCACTATCAACTAAATCATCCGATCCATTAAAATAATCATTATTATAAACTTCTTCTGACAAAAGACCTGATTCTTTAATCATCTTTGCATTCTCTTGCATAATTTCATCTCCCTTATTTATAATCTTTTATATAGTAGCTGACTTCCACGACCGCCATCACGACCTTTATTCTTTGCATATTGAAACAATATCTTGTTATCAAACTTATAAACAGAATAATAACCCAAAACTCCATCAAACTTCGGTAAATTACCACTAAAATTACTGACCCAGCCAGAGTAAGCAAGATACCGTTTTGAAAATGCAATAAGCTCATCTGTTTTATTGTCAATTATTGTTATTTTATCAGCAATAATAAGTGACTTTAAAAATGATGGAACAACAGGCACCTTATTGAATTCTACTTTGTAGTTCATTGGAGGTAATTCTTTGGCTGAGGTGAATATTTTTGGTCGTTGGTATATTGATTCTACTTCTTTATCTAATTGTTTTTTATAAGCTTTTGAAAAAGGTACTTTTGCAGTCTCTGCTTTTCCAATAATGGGACCAAATTGTTCTCTATGCTTTACCCAATCATAATCACCTTTTGTTTTTTCTTCTTCTCTTATTCTTTTTGATTCAGCTCTTAAATCATCAATTATTTTCTGCCTTCTTTTTAATTCCGGCAGCATAGCTTTGCTTTTGCTATAATCATCCGCCTCTGCCTTATAAAGATAAATCTTGCCATCCTCTCCATTTAAAGCAAGCATCTTTAAATTGATTCCATCAAGATAGCATTCGATCATTGCTTTGGTATAGTATTCATTAAAACCCGACCAGACATTGTCTTCCCAGTATACTGATTCTGGTTTTTCTATTGTTTTATGTATTGCCTGTAATGGTGTTTTTTCATAAAAATGAAAAACTGCACTAACTAAAATATATCTCCAAAAAGGTGCTATGATCAATAAAACGCCAATAATTGCAACTGTCTTGTTTGAACCGGTTATCAATCTTAATATCACCAGTATAATTACTAATCCGGTTAGATATGCAAAAATGGTTAATAAAAAAAGAAATCCCATATTTTATTATTTCACTCCTCTTAAAAAAATCTTACCTTTAGGCTAAATACAATGCTTATATCCAATACAAAATTAAAATTACTATCTGTTTTTACACCCACTGACAACTCCAATAATATAGTAAAACAAGTAAGTCAAGAATTTCTTGCGTGGAACATCAGGTATTATAGATAGATATTTATACAAATATTCGTGAAACTATTGTTGGCAGTGTCGCGTTTTGCGTAAAACAAATATATTTTTATATGTTGTTTGCATAGTAAGCAGCTGCAACCTCTACTCCATCATCAACAGGATCAAAAAGATAATTATCTCTCTCATCACCACCAGATAAGATATCTATGCCTGCACCCCCATCAATGATTTCTACTGTGTTTTCACCTGTAAAATTATGGACACGGATTGTGTCATTTTTATCACTGCCCTGTATAGTATATTCATCGAGTTCTTTGCTGTAACCAATATTGTTTTTGTTCTTTGCAGCATCCACATAGTTATCGATTTTGGACTTGTAAACCTTTCATGACCTCCTGTTTTAAAATCCTACAGAAAATCATCTCAAATTTGTGGTATACTTTTCAACTGAAATATGGTCTACTTTTAAAGTAATATATACAGGCCTATTCTTAATACTGTTGGCATATTAACCTGCCTGTTTCTCAAAAGGTTTTATT
>CAYOTE010000247.1:0-3387 GCA_964406785.1 uncultured Clostridia bacterium | reverse complement strand
AACTTGTACAAAATATTACGAAATAGTTTGTCTTATAAAATGAGCAAGCAGTTAATAAGTGAAAAAGTTGAAATTTAAAAGAAA
Organism: uncultured Clostridia bacterium; assembly: GCA_964406785.1. Lineage (GTDB taxonomy): Bacteria > Acidobacteriota > Aminicenantia > UBA2199 > UBA2199 > JAOZTV01. The sequence goes on along the minus strand of CAYOTE010000247.1, from coordinate 3,303 downwards.
AATATATATAAATTCAACTTTCGTGTCAGACACGAAAGTTGAGAATTGCTTTTTTTTTTATGAAGCTTGTGTTTTTTTAAATTGGTTGTGCTCGCAATAATTAATTCTTTTGGGATTTGTGGTAAAAGGTGGATTGTTTTTTTTAGAAATTATGATTAATATTTTAAAAAAAGTAAACGAACTTGTGGATTTATTAGCATTAAAAACAAACAAATTTAATTAATCAGATCTAAGTAGATTCTTTTCACTACGGGGATATCGAAACGAAACTAAAAAAAGCTAATAGCGACTTTAGTATTGATAAGGTTGTCGGCAGTATATCTTACAATACTGCCGACTTAAACTTTGGCTTATTTTTTTAAGTGTTTCACAAACCATGATTCGAATTTCTTAAACGTTGCCTTGTTTTGTATAACACCCCTTAGTCCATGTACTCCTTCAGGGTCTAAAAATAAGTCAACAAGTGTTTCCTTGCCTGATAGTAGTAAGGCTCTGTAAACATTTACTGTATTTTGGTATAGGACATTTTTATCCATCATTCCGTGAACCAATAATAATGGTCTTTTTAAGCCTTTTGCCAGAGGAATGAGTGAGTATTTTCTCAGATTAAGTTTTCCTCGCTTCGACTCTCCTATTGTTGCACCTGTGTACCATGAATTGTAATTTTCCCATTCCGTAGGCGGAGCCGCTGCAATTGCACAGGAAAAGGTTGTAGGTGATGTAAACATAGTGTATAGTGTTTGATAACCTCCGAAACTCCATCCGTGTAGTCCTACTCTTGTCGTGTCAATGCCGAATTTGCCCTTTTTCATCTCTTTTACTAAATCTTCAAGGTCCTCAGCCTGTCTCTTTCCGGGATTTTTAAAATTTGATTCGTTAAAACTTCTTCCGTATCCCGATTGTCCCTGTGTGTCAATATTGATTGTAACAAAACCGTGCTTTGCTGCCATTATCATTTGGAACATATAGGAAAGTGAACTTGTTCTGCCTGTTGAAACGGTATGAGCTCTTCCAAGAGGGCCACCGTACATATAGACAATTGATGCTCTCTTATCAGTAGGCTTCCAATCTTTGGGCTTAAAAATCATACCGTGAATTGCCATTTTTCTGCGGTTCTTATATGTAAAGAGTTCGGGGCTGATAAAATTTATTTTTGACCACTCATGATTATGACTATCGGTTAAAACCGTACTTTCTAAATTATCATTTTTTATTACGAATAATTCGGACGGTTTGTTCCAATTTCCAAAAACAGTTGCCAAAAATTTATGGTTATGTGAAATAGCATTGGTACTCTGTGTACCTTTTTTCATGCCGACCAGAGTCATTTTTTTATTTTCTAAATTGACTTTATAAACGGCAAGGTATGCAGGATTTTCTTTATCGGAAACAATATACATAAGTTTGCTGTCCTGTGAGAATCCGACAACAGGAAAACTCTCAAATTTACCCTTTATGAGCTCTGTTTTCTTTTTGCTCTTAAGGTTAAACATAAACGGTTGTCTGAATCCGAATTTATTATTCAAAATTGCAATAAGATTTTTACTGTCAGGAGTAAATCTGAGATTATTCATATAGGTGCCTTTATAGCCGATTGATTCTTTCATCTTGTAGAATAATTTAGGCTTTTTATTATTCTTTAAATCACCTAACCATATCTTTAAATCTCCTTTTTCTCTCTCCCAAGTCATAAAGGCATAGTACCTGCTGTCCTTACTCCAAAGTATTTCACTGTACTCATACCAAATATCTCCACCGGGAATATCAAAAACAGATTTTGGTTGTTTCCCGTAATTTATATCTTCTACCTTTCTTAAGAAAAACTTATATGACGGCTCGTTTCTCTTAGTGTCAGCCATCTGTCTCTTTGTCTTCTCAATCTTTGCAAATCTCTTTTCGTAATTGATAACAGATATGCTCTTATCTGCGGATTTATCCGTTTTAATTGAACCTATAATTATCATCCATTTTCCATTTGGTGATATTATAGTGTCATTTAATTTAATTTGTTTTTCCTTATCCTTTGCATCATTAAACTTGTGATTTAATTGATGTATAAAGGATGAGTTAAAATTAACAAGGTATAGTTTATTTCCCTTAGAATAATAATAACCCTTGCTGTTCAAGGTATAGGAAATTAAACTTTCTCGTTTGTCAGTCATTGTAAGACGAATAAGTTTTCCCGTATCGGCAAAATATCTGAATAAATCACCACGATACTCAAAAATTAAATCCGTTTTTGTCTTATCTTTTGTCCACTGATAATTGGAAACACCCGGATATAAATCCGTTCTCTTTATTTTGTCTTTTTCTTTTTTTTCTTTTAATTTATCTCTGAGTTCCCATAATTCAAGCTTCTTGTCCTTGTCTTTTGAAAGAGACTTTTTATCTTTTTTTGATTTCTTTTTTGTTGCTTTTTTTTTATCTTCTTTCTCTTTTTCTTCTTTGAGCTTTTTTAATTCTATCTTTAATTTATTTATTTCTTCCTTTTCAATGCTTGATAAATCGACATCCTTACCCATAAGATAATCTCTTTGCATATAGTATGTCTTTAATGTTTTTGCTTCTTCTTCTCTCTTTTGTTTTCCCTTCTCAATAAATTTCTCATAGTCTTCAGGAGTATCAAACTTTTTCATAAGCTCTATTGATGTAACTCTCTTAATTTTTTTTGTCGTAAAATCATAAATATAAAGGTCATATCCAAATTCATTATATGGATTCCACAAAAATGCAAGATACCTGTCGTTTTCTGAAAACTGTAATACCCTTGCACTCTTACCAAAGTATGAGCGTACCTTGTAAAACTCCTCCATACTTAACTTATCAACTGCTGTTTTACCAAATTCCGAATATGAAAACAGGATTAATACAGTAAAAAATAATACAAAAATTTGTTTTAATTTCATAAACTCCTCCAAAGTTTTTTATTCAATTTTATTTAATATGATTAGTACGTTATATTTTTATAAATGTTTACCATTCTTTTTATAAAAATTTTAACATTATAACAAATGAAATTTCTAATTAATGGCAACAAAATTGCCTTTGTTAAAAAAAAATCGGATAAAATTCATTTGCAAAGTAAAAAATATTATTTTTTTCCTAAACATTTTTTTAAATTCTCCGATATATTTCTATTGTATGTTGTTGCATAAAAATATTTCGGTATATTTGGCAAGAGGCTCAAAGGGGTCACCGGCGGTAGCCCATCTCAGGTTTATTTAACATGAAATTTTCATCAAAATTGTAACGAAATGTCCAAGAAACCTGTTATAACAAGTTAAACGATTGAGCCAAATGAAG
>CAYOTE010000246.1:0-3418 GCA_964406785.1 uncultured Clostridia bacterium | reverse complement strand
GCGGTAAGTAGAGTTGCCTCTGAGTATCTTGATGGCGGTGATGTTTTTAATTTAATTAAGTTTGTACCTTTTACTGTAATTTTTTCACCCTTTCTGATTCCCTTTAAGCTGTTTTGGCTTAAGGTAGTAATATCCTTATCGCTTTTGTTTGTTATCGCTCTCCAACCGGATTCTATAATACACCTGTTCTTTGAGTATATTTTTTCTCCGTTAATCATTGATATTACTACAGACTGCTCTATCTTTGCAGGTGGCGACAGAACCTCTAAAAATCTTGTTGTAATAAGATTGAACAGCTTTTTTTCATCATTATCCAAATTACCGTATATTGCCTTTTGTTCAGTTGGTATTATTGCATGGTGATCTGAAACCTTTGAATTATCAACAAGGTTTTTGCCTGGTGTGATTTGATTTTTGATGATTTTATCAATGAATGGTCTTAGCTTATCGGTAGATATTGCCTCTAATCTTAGTGGAAGTGTTGCTATCATGTCGTCTGTTATATGTCTGGAATCTGTCCTTGGGTAGGTTGTTATTTTATGTCTTTCATACAGCCCCTGCAAGACAGAGAGAGTTTTTTTTGCTGAAAAGTGCAGGTGAATATTTGCGTCCCTTTGTAATTCGGTAAGATTGTATGCCTGAGGAGGATTTTCCTTATGTATATCCTTGTGAACAGATAAAACAATTCCCGATTTATTCTTTATCTTATTAATTATGTCTTCTATCTTTTTTGTTTCAAATATTTTAGCATTACCTGATTTATCTTTCCATTTTCCCTTATATTCGCCGAAATCAACTTCAATTTCCCAATAATTTAATGGTTTAAATGTTTTTATATCCTCTTCTCGCTTTATTATTATTGATAGGGTTGGTGTTTGAACTCTTCCGGCTGATAGTTGTGCGTCGAATTTACAGGTAAGGGCACGTGTTACGTTTAATCCTATCAACCAGTCAGCCTCTGATCTGCCGGCTGCGGCTAAGAACAGGCTAAAGTATGCTCTTGCATCCTTTAAATTATTAAAGCCGGCTTTGATAGCCTGTGAAGTTTGGGACGAAATCCAAAGTCTCTTTAGCTTACCCTTCCAGCCCGCAAGGAGAATTATCCATCTTGCGACGAGCTCACCCTCTCTTCCTGCATCTGTTGCGATAATAAATTCTTCTATATCCTTTCTTTCAATTAATTTTTTTATTATTGTAAATTGTTGTGAACTTTGCCGAATAACCTTTAATCGCATTTTTTCGGGAATAATTGGAAGATCTTCTAATTTCCATTCTCTATACTTTCTGTCATAATAATCGGGGTCAGTTAAGGTAACAAGGTGTCCGAATGCCCAAGTTATAATATATTTATTACCTTCAAAGTATCCCTTTCCTTTTTTTTTACAGCTCAATACGTCTGCGTAGTCTCTTGCAACACTTGGTTTTTCTGCAAGTATTATTGATTTCACTATCAACTCCTATTTATCCATTTATCCAATATATTTGCCAGTTCTTTAGGTCTTACCGGCTTGGGTAAAAAATCATTCATTCCCGCTTCAAGGCATTTCTTTCTATCTTTATTCATCACGTTTGCTGTTATAGCTATAATAGGTATCATATTATTATTGTTTTTAAGAATGTTTTTTTCTTTTTTTCTTATTGCTTTTGTTGATTCGTATCCGTCTAAATTAGGCATTTGGCAGTCCATTAATATTATGTCATACTTTGAACTGTTAAATTTTTTCAAAGCCTCCATGCCGTCATTTGCAATTTCTGTTTCATATCCCAATTGCATCAACATTCTTTGTTCTACCTTTTGATTGATTATATTGTCTTCTGCAAGCAGAACAATTCCTTTTTTTTTATTCATCTCTTTAACGCTGTGTCTTGTTATTATTTTACTTTTCTTATTAATGTTATTCTTATCGTTGTTTTTAATTAAAATTGTAATAATAAGTGAGAGTAAAGTTGACTGTGATGTAGGCTTGGGAAGATATCCGGCAAATCCGATTTGTTCAAATTTTTTTGCGTCACCTCTTTTGCCGGATGAAGTCATTAATATCATTTTGATATACTTTGTTTTTTGATTTTCTTTGATTAGTTTTCCTAATTTTTCACCGTCAATGTCAGGCATTAAGTAATCAATAATAATTAATTGGAAAGGGTCATTTTGTAAAACACCTTCCTCAAGTATATCAATTACTTCTGTACTTTTTAAACATATTTTTGTTCTGAATTTAATATCATCTAAATATTCTTCTATAATTTTGCAGTTGGTTTTATTATCGTCAACTATTAATATTTTTGTCTCTTTTAAACTATCAAACTCTTCGGTCCTTTGTCTTAAATGCACATCCTTTATAACCTTTATATTCTTTGTTTGTTTATTTAACTGTACTGTAAACCAAAAAGTTGATCCGCTACCTTGTTTACTTTTAACACCTATCTCACCATTCATTAATTCTACGATTTTTTTTGAAATAGTAAGCCCCAATCCGGTACCGCCAAACTTTCTTGTTGTAGAACCATCGGCTTGAACAAAGGGATTAAAAAGATTAAATTGATGACTTTCAGATATGCCTATTCCTGTATCTTTTAGCGAGAACTTAAGCTTAACCATATCATTTACATTCTCTATTATTTCTACTCTTAAAAATATTTCCCCTTTATTTGTGAATTTTATGGCATTTGTAAATAGATTTAAAAGAATTTGTCTAAGTCTTCCAGGGTCGCCTTTTAGTAAAATCGGCACATCAGACTCAATGTTGTATAATAATTCTGTTTGTTTCTTATTCATTTGAAAAGATATTGAATTAATCAAGTCGTCAATTAGAGATTGAAGATCGAAACTTATTACTTCAAGTTCAAGCTTTTCCGCTTCTATTTTAGAAAAATCAAGAATATCGTTTATAATTATCAAAAGAGCATCCCCACTATTTTTAATTATATCAAGATATTCCCTCTGTTCTCTTGTTAAAGCGGTATTTAAAAGAATACTTGTCATTCCTATCACACCATTCATAGGAGTCCTTATTTCATGGCTCATATTTGCGAGAAATTTTGATTTTGCTGAATTGGCTTCATATGCTTCATTTCTTGCATTTATTAACTCTTTTTCTCTATTAATTTTTTCATTAATCAATAAATCAGTGTCTGCTTTTACTAATTCAAGAGCTACAAAGATGTCCTTTAAAGGATGATTATTATAGTGTATATGAGCAGCTTTTACTTTTAATGAATCATCCCATGCTATGCTTCCGATTTTGTTTATTACATCGTGAATATGGTGATTATTTATGGTGATTTTTTTTGAGTTGATTTTTTTTTTAGGTTGTAACCCTGTATTTATTAGTTTTAAATCTTTTTTTAAGCTTTTTAGATGTTAAATTTTTTGATTTAATAATTGTATATTAAGATTAATTATAATTTTAATAAAATT
>CAYOTE010000245.1:0-3422 GCA_964406785.1 uncultured Clostridia bacterium | reverse complement strand
GGTGGAAGACGAGATCCGTTTATAAGTCTTTTGAGAGAGTATTTGGCAAAAAATACGAAGAATGCTCCACCGCCGGGGTTGGCAGGATTGATGATTGAAGAGATTAAACTTGAAGCGATTTATTTTTTTAAGAATAAGTATCATGCAAGTTTTGTGGGACCGGATAATAAGTCATATCTCATAACGAGTGGTGAAAAATTATACGACGGTGAAGTTATTTTCATTGGGATGAGCATGGTTAAATTTAGGAAGGAATTAACAATGAGGTTTGAAGGTAAAAAAGAAAGGATTGTAGTAATAAAATTAAATCCGGGTGATTTAAGTTCACAGGGGGGTAGTAGAAAATGAAAAAAAATAAAAAATTACTTTTGTTTGGTTTGTTAATATTTTTTATGCAGTTATTTGTAGCAGGAGCGGTGGTAGAAAGAGTTTTTTATCATACCGGTGTTGATTTTGTACAGTTGTATTTTAAAACAAATGGGGCAGTCTCAATTCCAGATTTGTTTTATCCTGAAAAGGGTAATAGAAAACATCTGATAATGCGTGTTAACGATATTGAGTTTAAAGATAACAAAACATTATTAACATTTAATTCTCCCATAGTAAAAAATATAAGGCTTATAAAGAAGAAGGACTATTACGATATAGAGATTAATTTAAAAGAATCTGTTAATTATAAGGTTTCTGCTAATACTAAGGGCTTATTTATTGAGTTTCCAAATGTTAAGAAAGTTTTTGTAGGAAAAGTTAAAAAGAATGAAAATAAAAAGCTTAATAAGTCTATTATATCCAGTAATAAATTGATAAAAGTTTATGCAAAGAATAATTTGTTAAAAGATTTTGAAATAATTGAAAAAACCAAGGATAATCTTAAGATTAAGTTTAATATGACGGCAAATCATGTTAAGCATGAAATAATAGAGGTAAATAAAAAACCGTACAGATTAGCATTGGATTTAATAAATACTAGATCAAGGCGAATTAGCAAGCGTATAAATTCTTTTAATGTTAATAAACTCAGAGGTGCATCAAATAGAAAAGATGTTTTTAGACTTGTGTTTGATTTAAACGCATTAAAGAATTTTAAAGTCACCGAGGGTAATAAGTCACTGATAGTTGAATTTTTTAATAAAGCTTATAAAAAAAATATTATTGTTAAAAATGACACAATCAATGGTAATGTTAAATCAAAAAATTCGGTTAACGTAATTACCAATTTAGATTCTTTAAATTCAAAACAAAAAACGAACAGTAATAATTTAATTGTAAAGGGTGAGAAAAAACTGAAAGTTATACCTGCCATTAAATCTGTGAAACTAACAAATGATGAATATTTTACCGAACCTACTTCGCAAACGTCTAAAGATGAAACTGATAACTTTATGGAAGTTGAAGATAAAGACGGTAATATTAAAAAGGGTGTAATTACAGTACATGGCGGAGCACCTAAATATACCGGTTCTCCTATTACGCTTAACGTTAAAAATGCTGATTTAGCCAATGTTATAAACAGCTTTTCCGAAATGGCAAAAATTAATATTATTCTTGACCCGGGTGTTACTGGAAAGGTAACAGCAAACATCAAGGATGTCCCATGGGATCAAGCTTTAGATTTGTTTCTCAAAATTAATGGTCTTGGGAAGGTAGTTGAGGGTAATATTTTAAGGATTGGAAAGGTAAGCGTTTTATCTAACGAAGCTGTGCAGTTAAAAAAATTAGAGATGGCCAAGGCTTCTGTTGAAGAAATGATTGTTAAAAATTACAGAATAAGTTACGCAAAGGCAAATGAGTTAAGTAAAATAGTGAAGGAGCAATTATCAAATAGAGGAAGAATCTATGTTGATGCAAGAACAAATACAATCATAGTTACAGATATTGCCGATAAGATTAAGATAATTGATAATTTAATAGATTTATTGGATGCGGCGAATGCTCAAGTTTCTATTGAGGCAAAGATAATTGAGACAAATGTTAATTATTATAATGCACTTGGTATTCAATGGGGGTATAATGTAATAGCTGACGCTGCACATGGTAATCCTACCTCTTTGAAATTTCCTAATTCAATAGGCGTTGGTGGGAATATGATTAACGACAAAACGGCTCCTGGTGTTTCGCATTCAAATGGTCTTGGTGGCTATGCCATTAATTTACCTGCACCTACGTTTAATACGGGTACTGCGTTTACATTTGGTAATGTTGCGGATACTTTCCGTTTAGATTTAGCCTTAACAGCAATGGAATCGAGTGGAAAGGGTAAGATTCTCTCTTCTCCAAAGACTACCACACAAGATAATTTAAAGGCTAAGATCTCACAGGGTAATAAAATTCCGGTGCAAACTGTACAGAATAATACCGTTAGTGTAAGATATATAGATGCTGTGCTTGAGTTGGAAGTAACTCCTCAAATAACAGCAAAGGGTACCATTAAAATGGAATTAAAGATAAAAAATGATAATCCTGATTGGACTAATCCCGTAAACGGGATACCACCATTGTCCACACAATCGTTGAATACTACGATAATAGCTAAGGATGGTGAAACAATTGTTATCGGTGGAATGTATAAAACCGAGAACTCGCAATCAGGAAACAAAGTTCCTTTTTTGAGTAGAATACCAATAATAGGCAATTTATTCAAGAATAGATTAAAAACAGGGTCAAGAAAAGAAATTCTTATTTTTGTAACACCTAGAATTGTAAAATAGGGGGAATAAATGAAAACCAAATACTTAATATTGTTAATATTGGGAGGGGTGTTGTTTTTTTACAGCGGTTGTAATTCAGTAGAAAATTTAACAACTTCTTCAACTAAGATTATTTTATCGGCCATTACAGGTAGCGATATTGATGGAAAGGAAGGTTCTACAACAGTTTTTTCCGATGTTTCTAAAGGTGGAATAATCGTTAATGATGTTGGTAGTATTGCAATATCGGCTGTGCCTTTAAATCCTATGCAGGAAGAATCAACCTATTATCAGGATGTGATAGTTGATCAGGTGGATGTTGAATATTCAAGAACCGAGGATGGTAGAAATGTACAGGGAGTTGATGTTCCTTTCAGTTTTTCGCAAAAGGTAAATTTATTAATAGAGGTTGGTAAGAGTGAAGATTTAGGCTTTGTTATTGTACAGCATGTTGCCAAATTAGAGTCACCCTTGATTGAGTTAAGAACGTGGACCAATCAGGAAAAAGTTTTGAAATTGGAAGCGAAGGTAACCGTTTACGCAAGGGATGTTGCAGGAAATAGGCTTGAGCCTGTGAGTGGAACAATCTCCATATGGTGTTCGGATTTCGCTGATTCTAGTAAACCAACCCCAAGTACATAAGAGGAGATATAAAATGAAAAATAGTAAAATACTTATAATATTTGTTGTTATTATATTGATGATTGGCTTGTCCTCTTGTAAGAGAGCATCAAG
>CAYOTE010000244.1:0-3449 GCA_964406785.1 uncultured Clostridia bacterium | reverse complement strand
ATCATCTTTCTCATTGGGGTTTGCGTCTAAAATCATTTTTTTGTCGTTATTCCAACCGAGCGGAACTCTTACAAGAACCGACCTATTTCTGTCGCCCCAACATATTGATGTTGGTGCTTCTTGATGAGGAACAAGCCTTAGAAAAGATGTCGGAACCGTATTACCGAAGGCTGTTAATGAGGGTGCTAATTTTAGAAATCCTGCAATAATCTTTTTTGCAATATCGGTTAATCCTTTCTCATCACTCATTAAATTTGTATTATTCTTAATAAGTCTTGTGTGAATATGTAAGCCACTTCCTGCATGACCTACTATTATTTTAGGTGCAAAACTGACTTCAAGATCGTATTTATATGCTATTTCTCTAACAGCCCACTTTGCCAATACCAGTTGATCTGCAGCATCTTCAACCGGAACAGGTAGGAATTCAATTTCGTGCTGAACCATCTCAACGTCATTATGAATGATATTGCCAACCTCAGCATGCCCATATTTTATCTTTCCGCCCATCTCACTAATTGTTTTCATAGCTTCTCTTCTCAGTCCTCCCCATTTGGAGAAGGGATGAGATTCATGATAACCTCTTTGCTCTCTTATAGGGTAAATTGAATCAACTTCCGAAAATAGATAATACTCTAACTCTCCAAGAGCTTCAAAGGTATATCCTGTTTTTTCTTTTAGTGTGTTATGTGCTTTTTTGAGAATATTGTCAGGTGAACTTTCAAGCGGTTTTCCCTCACTTGTGTAAAAGGCACATAAAATGTCGAGAGTAGGCTCTGATGTAAACGGATTAAGAAATGCAGTTTTAAATTTTGGTATAACGTACAAATCGCTTGATGTTGCGTCTATGTATGTAAAAAGACTGGAGCCGTCAACTCTTTCTCCCTTTGATAAGAGAAGATCGAGATGTTCAATACTGTTTATAACAAAATTGAGTGTTTTGAGTCTCCCGTCTCCGGCAACGTATCTGAAATTAAGCATTGTTATATTATTGTCTTCTATATATTTAATAATATCTTTCTTTGTAAATTCTTCAGGTCTTTTTTGTAAGTACTGAACCAATTTGTTGGGATTTAAAATAATTTTTTCTTTCACATATACCTCCAATGTATTTAATAATACAAGATTTTACGTAAAAAATTAAAAGAAATCAATCTTTTTTGAGATATTTTTAAATAACTTTTATATAAGTTTATGGGAAAAATAATTATTGTATTTTTTATGATGTCAATTTGTGTAGCCGGAGTTACATACGCAAGTCCTATAAAAGTTATATATCCGAATGGAGGGGAAAAAATATTTTTTAACAAAGATGTTGAAATTATAAAATGGAAAACTGATAAAAATGTTGATGAATTTGTAATAATACTTTATAAAAACGGAGTTAAATTATTTGAAATAAAGGACATTATAAAGGTTGATTCCAATAATATGATTAAAACTTTTATGTGGAGATATTCTCCGGTGATAAAGGAGGGCGGGGGATATCGTGTTCGTATTCGTTCATTAAAAGATCTTTCGTTAAATGACTTTTCCGATATGGATTTTAACGTAAAAAGAAAGTAAAATAAAATAAAAAAAAGTAATTTTGTTATTGTAAAAAACTATCTTCTTTTTAATTGTTTTTCAATATATTCGAGTGTGAACTTTATTATTATAGGTCTTCCGTGTGGACAAAAGTAAGGATTGGAACTTTTGTATAAATTTCTTACGATAATTTTCATCTCCTCGGGTTGGAGCGGATGATTTATTTTTATTGCACTCTTGCAGGCGATTTCGGCAAATATTTTATCTTCAAATGCCTCTTTGCCGTCTTCTATATACAGTAGTTTTACGATTGTATCCTTTACGTCTCGCTCATTTAAAATGGAGGGAAATGCTTTAATATTGTATGAATTTCTGCTGTAAAGAATTAATTCAAATCCTGTTTGTTTTAATATGTGCATCTTTTTTTCATCAAGAAGGTGCATTTCTGTATGGGATAGCTCTATTATAACGGGAAATAACGGCGTTGCCGATTCAGGTTTTTTTTTACTGTAATTTTCTTTTAATTTATCAAAATTATGTCTTTCATGCCCGTTATGTTGATCAACCAATACAAGTTCATCATCTTTTTCTATTAAGATATATGAGTTTTTATACTGCCCTATTAATTTAAAACTGTCAGTATTTATGGTTTCAGATGTAAATAACGGAATTTGACGTATTTCATTTTTATAATTTTCATTGGATTTAAGATTATGATTATTCTCGTTTGTGTTTTTATTTTTATTAAAGATGAAGTGACTGTTTATTTGGACGGGTTTAGATTCGAAATTTATATTATTGTTGCTATTTACGTTATTTTCGTATTCTTCTTCAAAAACACTTTCTATACCGTGCTTAATAAAATTGTAAATAAAACTTGAATCTCTGAATTTAATTTCAAGTTTCATTGGATGTATGTTTACATCAATGTCTTTTGCCGGAGCTGATAATAATAATATGCCATTGGGAAATTTTCCTTTTTCAAGGAATTTTCTAAAACTATTATTAAATGATGCTATAAGAGTTTTTTCTCGAATAACTCTTTTATTGACAAAAAAGAACTGCTTTTTTTTTGTTGCACTTCCCGTATTGATGTTTGAAACAAATCCGCTTATCTTATAATCCCCGGCTGAGTAGTTTAACTCCTTTAATTTATTTGTAAAATCTCTTCCGAATATTTGATATATTCTTTCTTTTAAAGAGTTAACACGATTATAACTAAATATGATTTTATCATTATTTATAATTTTAAATGTTACCTTAAAGTTAACTATTGCCGCTTGTTCAAAAAAAGATACGATTTGATTTAATTCTGTTCTATCTGTTTTTAAGAATTTTTTTCTGACGGGAAAATTATAAAATAGCTCTTTTACTATAATTTCACTTCCCCTGTTAAACGATATCTCATTTATACTGTCGGTCTTATTGCCGTCAAAGACTATATGTAAACCCTTGCCTGTATCGTTATTTGAAGTTTTAAGCTCAATTAAAGATACTTCTCTAATTGAGGGGAGTGCCTCTCCTCTAAATCCCAGAGTATCCAATGAATCAAAATCTGTTATCTTAGTGAATTTTGATGTGGAATGTCGTTTAAATGCCTGTTCCATATCATCGTGGGCAAAGCCATCGCCATTGTCTTTTATTATGATTGACGATTTACCTGCATCTCTTAATTCCACCGTTATATAATTAGCACCCGAATCAAGCGAATTTTCAACCAACTCTTTTACAACAGACAGCGGTCGTTCAACAACCTCACCGGCAGCAATTTTTTGAAATACCGATTCATCTAACTTTTTTATCTTTCCCATTTTATTTAACCTCAGGCAAGATTTTACTTTATTTATCTGTTTATGTAAATTTCAGATTTAGTCCTAAAATTTTAATCAACTTGGGTTGTGTTGGTTTTTTTATTGATAATT
>CAYOTE010000243.1:0-3460 GCA_964406785.1 uncultured Clostridia bacterium | reverse complement strand
AAAAATAGTAAACAGGAATTATTAAAACTTGTATTTCAAATAACAGAGAAAATTATAGGAAATGAAATTAAATCCAATCCTGAAATTGTAATTGAAATGCTAAGAAAAGGTTTTGAACGAGTTAGGAATTCCGATCAATATGAGATAAGAGTTAATCCTGCAGATTTTGAAATGATATCCAATAACAAAGATAAATTAGCGGATATTATACAATCAGGCTCCGAAATACGGTTTATTAAATCTGATAATATAGAAAGAGGGGGCTGTATAATTAAAACGGGGATAGGAGAGGTTGTAACAGAACCGTCAAAGCAATTAGATACCATCAAAAAAGATATTTTAGGTGATTGATAAAATGGAATTGGAATTAAGTTCTATATTTCAAAAATTAAAAGATATACAGCCGATTCGAGTGTATGGTAAAGTGACAAAGGTTGTAGGATTGACGGTCGAATCGGAAGGTCCTCCGGCATCAATAGGTGAAATTGTATTAATGGAGGACAATGATATTAAAACACCGTTTCAGGTTATTGGGTTTAATCATAAAAAAGTTATATCTATGCCACTTGGAGATGTAATAGGTATATATCCGGGGCAAAGACTTTACTCTACTGAAAGTTATCCCGGATTAAAGATTGATGAGTCTTTTCTTGGAAGAGTTATTAATGGTAGAGGCGTGTCAATAGATGGGAAGGGAGAATTACGTGGTAGGGATTATATTAAGGTATATAATAAACCTATAAATCCTATGAAGAGAAAGCCTATAAGCAAGATTTTATCAACCGGAATACGAGCTGTAGATGGGTTTATTACCGTAGGACAGGGACAGCGAATAGGCGTTTTTTCAGGTAGTGGTGTTGGTAAAAGCACAACTATGGGAATGATTGCAAGAAATACAAATGCCGATATAAATGTAATATGTCTTGTTGGTGAAAGAGGTCGTGAATTAAAAGATTTTCTTGATAATAGTCTTGGAGAAGAAGGCTTAAAAAGATCGGTAGTAATTGTTGCTACAAGTGATGAGCCTCCATTAATCAAAATATTATCCGCATTTACTGCAGCCGCTGTTTCTGAATATTTTTCAGGTTTAGGTTATAATGTTATGTTGATGATGGATTCATTGACAAGACTTTCAATGGCTCAACGTGAAGTTGGATTATCTGCCGGAGAGCCACCTTCAACAAAAGGATATACACCATCTGTTTTTACTCAGATGCCTATGCTGATGGAGAGAGCAGGAAATTTTGAAAAAGGTAGTATTACTGCAATTTATACGGTTCTTGTTGAGGGTGATGATATAAATGAGCCCGTATCCGATCATGCAAGATCTATTTTAGACGGACATATCGTTCTCTCACGTGAGATAGCACATAAAAATCATTATCCTGCTATAGATGTATTGGGAAGTATTTCAAGGCTTATGGATGATATTGCAAGTGATGTACATAAGAAAGCGGCAGGCAGATTAAAAGAACTTATAGCTGTTTATAAAGAGGCTGAAGATTTGATAAATATAGGAGCCTATGCAGAGGGCTCAAATAAAAAAATCGATATTGCAATAAATAAGATTGATATAATAAATGATTTTTTAAAACAGGGAAAGTACGAAAAAAGTACTTTTGAGCAAACAGTAAGTAAGATGGTTGAAATATTGAAAGATGAAGAAATTTAAATTTAAACTTGCTCAGGTGTTAAGATATCGTATTTTGTTGGAGGATATTGCTAAATCGGCATATCAAGTGGCACTATCCGAACTCCAAAATAGAATTAATAGATTAAAAGAACTGGAACATGAAAAAATTACAGTCGGAAAAGGCTTAGTTATAAAAAAAGGTGCTGAAATATCTGTTCAAACACTTGAATTTATATCTATCTATGTAAAACAATTAAATTTTTTAATTGAACTTCAGGCAGATTTGATAAATAAACAAAAAATAATAATAAAAGAAAAATTAGAAGATTGGACAATGAGAAGAAAAGATTCAAAAGTTATAAAAAACCTTGAAGAAAAGCAAAAAAGAGAGTATATTAGTGCAAGCGAGAAAGAGGAACAACGATTTCTGGATGATATTTTTCTTGCTCGTAGAAATGGGGATGTTAAAAATGAGAAATAAAACCATATTAATGTTATTATCTGTGGTCTTAAGCATAACTCTTGTATATTTTATTTTTGCAAAAAATGAAATAAATAATAATGAAGAAAATGCTAACAGGATTATATCAACAAAAATGATAAAAGAGCTTGCTAATGAAAGGGCTGCTTTAAAAAAAAAAGAGCTTGAATTAAAAAAATATAAACGAAATTTGGAAAGTTTTGAAAGTGATTTGAATAAAAAATATGATGATTATTTAAAGAAAAATAAAATTTTGGAAAAACGTGAGCTTGAATTCAATAAAAAATTAGAGGATACACAATTAGATACAAAAACTATTGAATCTTATGAGACTATTGATCCTGAACAGGCAGCTCTTTTGATGCAGGAGATGTATAAAAGCGAGCCTACGTTACCACCCTTGATTATGAGGAAAATATCGGGCAAAAAGGCAGGCAAAATAATTGAGGCATTGATAGAATTAGATACTAAAACGTCGGCAAAACTTGCAAAAGACGTTCTTAATTATTTTAAATCCGGAAAGGTGAAATAAAATGTTGGATTATCAAAAGTCAAGTAGATATTTTGCACAGGTTCAAAAGGGGCTTGAGGATGTAGCGAGAGAAGAGCTTGAAGAACTTGGTTGTTTTGATTGTAAAATAGGTTATCTTGGCATTTATTTTAATGCTGATAAGAAAACTTTATACAAGGTTAATTATAGTGCTACTACCATAATAAGGGTTTTAGCTTCGCTCTTTAGTTTTACGGTACATTCTGAGGATATGCTTTATAAGAGAATTGTTGACTTTGACTGGGATAAAATTCTTTCCTTAAAAAGTACGTTTTTAATATCCTCATCAGTCTCTAAAAGTAAGATAAGGCACTCGCAATTTGCGGCTTTAAGAGTAAAAGACGGTATAGCTGATTTTTTTCAAAATAAGTATAAGAAAAGGCCCTATGTTGACAAGGACAATCCTGATGTTATTATAAATTTGAATATCAATAATAATAAGGTTATTATAAGTCTTGATACTACAGGTTTTCCCATGTATAAACGAGGATATCGTAATCAAACTGTTCCGGCTCCTATTGCAGAAACCTTGGCTGTTGCAATGCTGAGAGTAAGTGGTTGGGACGGGACAACAAAACTTGTTGACCCTTTTTGTGGCTCGGGAACTATTCTTGCTGAGGGACTTATGAAATATTCTAATATTCCTTCGGGCTTTTATAGAAAGAAATTTGGTTTTTTTTACTTGCCTGATTTTGACAGAGCAATTTGGAAGAGTGTAAAAGATTCTTATACTTTTAAAAAATTACCTGAAAATCTAATTATAGGGAGTGATATTAGTAAAAATGCAATAAGTGCC
>CAYOTE010000242.1:0-3504 GCA_964406785.1 uncultured Clostridia bacterium | reverse complement strand
AGGAAAGAGGTTTAATTGATTTTCAGGAACAGATGGGGATATTAATTCAGGAGGTCGTGGGAAATAAAATAGGTGAATATTTCTTTCCTACCTATGCCGGTGTTGCTTTTAGTAATAATGAGTTTAGGTGGTCTCCGAGAATTAAGAGAGATGACGGGGTTGTAAGAATTGTAGCCGGACTTGGGACAAGAGCTGTTGACAGGGTTAGTAATGATTATTCAATGTTGGCTTCACCGGGGCAACCCGGCATAAAGGTTAATATAAAGGATGACGATATAATTAAATATTCTCAATCTGAAATAGATGTCTTAAATCTTAAAACAAATACTTTTGAGACTAAAAAAGTTGATAAAATATTGCGGAAATACGGAGATGAGATACCCGGTATTGAGAATATAATATCTATTAATAAATATGGAAATCTTACAGCTCCGGTAGGCGTTTTGTGGGATCCGCAAGAGTCTGAAATGGTAGTTACTTTTCAAAACTTAATGGATAAGTCCGATTTTTTAAAAAAAATGGATATAATTCTTAAAATTTTAAAAAAAGCATTTAATGCACCTGTTGATGTTGAATTTGCTTCTGATGGCAGGAATATATATATATTACAATGTCGTCCACAGAGTCAGAGTAAAAACGGTGAGATTAAGCAATTGCCTGTTAATGTTGACAAAAAAAATATTCTTTTCATTGCATCAAAATATGTTACATCGGGTTTTATTAAGAATATCAAATATATAGTATATGTTGATGGTGATAAATATAATTCTTTGCCTGAATTGGATGATATGAAAGATGTTGCAAAGGCAGTTTCTCTATTAAATAAAAAACTTCCCAAGAAGGAATTTATTTTAATAGGGCCGGGGAGATGGGGTAGCAGGGGGGATATTAAGTTGGGTGTTCCCGTAACTTATAGTGGGATAAATAATACAGCTATGTTAATAGAACTTGCATACAGTAAGGACGGTTATGTCCCTGAATTATCTTTTGGGACGCATTTTTTCCAGGATCTTGTTGAAGCGGATATTAGGTACCTTCCTATTTATCCCGATATGGATGAGAGCTATTTTAATATAGATTTAATGTTAAATGCGAAAAATAGTGTTGATGATTATATTGAAATTGATAGTAGAATATCCGATGTTGTAAGAGTTATTTCCATACGGGAAATATTTGATAATAAAAAAATGTCCGTTGTTATGAACGGTGATGAAAATAAGGCGATGGGCTTTGTTGATTTTAACTCTGAATTAGAGTAAAATTTAAAAATGATTAGAGAGTATTTAAAAAAAAGAAAAGAGATAAAAGCGGAAGAAAAGAGGTTGTTGACAGAACGTAGGAAAGAAATCGGAGTCTTTCGTGAGTACTTTGAATTAATATCCGAAGTATTGATATACGTTTTTTTTGTTATGACATTTTTATTGCAATCTTTTGTTATTCCTACTCCATCTATGGTTGATACAATTCTTGTTGGTGACCATTTGATGGTTAATAAGGTCGTTTATTCAAGGTCTTTGGGGTTTTTGGATAGCATTTTTCTTGCACAGAAGAAAATTGATAGAAATATGATAGTAACTTTTAAGTCGCCACCCGAGATAAAAAAAGAGTATGTTAAGAGAGTTATAGGCTTACCGGGTGATTTGATTAGAATAGAAAACCAAAAAATATACGTTAATGAAAAACCTTTTAATGATAAGTTTGGAAAATTCATCTGTGATTATCCCGAAGATATGAATGGTAAGGCTGTCAGTGATAAATACAAGGAACGTGCCAGATTTTTAATTATTGACGGTGTCTATATAAGGGAAATTTTTAGATGGTATAAAAACGGGAAAACAGAGTTACACAGAGAACGTTTTTTTCTAAAAGACAATCTTGTCAAAGATGAAGTATTTGTTTTTGAATTGTCCAAGAATGAAAAAATTTATGATTTGGAAAAATTATTAAAGAAAAACAAGAAATTAATTTCCGGTAATGATCTTCAAATAAATAATATAAATTTTGAAGAATTTACAAGGACTTGGATAAGGGATAATTTCCCGTTGGATATTAAAGATTATGAATTGTACAGTGAGTTTAACGCAAGAATTGATTATTCTAAAAATATAGTATCAAAGAATGGAAAAAATTATTTTAAGGTTCCCAAAGGGCATTATTTTTGTATGGGGGATAATAGAGATCATAGCTGGGATTCGAGGTTTTGGGGACCGGTTCCTGCAGATTACATAATTGGCAGACCATGGAGGATTTATTGGTCTTATGATTCTGATGATTATCTTGTAAAAGGATTTGGAAACAAGATTAAGGGATTATTTGAAACTTTTTTAAATTTCTTTTCTAAAACGAGATGGAAAAGAACGGGTATGCTTATAAAATAACAGGAGATAATTGATGTCAAAGAAAGCACTGATTACCGGAATTACCGGGCAGGATGGTTCTTATCTTGCTGAATTTTTATTGGATAAAGGATATAAGGTTTTTGGCATGGTTAGACGTTCAAGTATGGAAAAATTTGATCGTATAGAGCATATTAAGGAAAGAATTGATATTAGACAGGCTGATTTACTTGATCAATTTTCACTGATAAGATTGATAGAGGATATTGCACCTGATGAAATATATAATCTTGCCGCTATGAGTTTTGTACCGACTTCATGGAGTCAGCCCGTATTAACGGCAGAATTTACTGCAATTGGAGTAACAAGAGTTTTAGAGGCTATCAGAGCGGTTAATCCTAAGATAAAATTTTATCAGGCTTCTTCTTCGGAAATGTTCGGGAAGGTTAAGGAAATTCCACAGAATGAGCATACACCATTTCATCCGAGAAGTCCCTATGGAGTAGCTAAGGTTTACGGGCATTGGATAACTGTGAATTATAGAGAGAGTTATGATATATTTGGCGTATCCGGTATTCTTTTTAATCATGAATCGCCAAGAAGAGGAATTGAATTTGTTACCCGAAAGGTTACGTATAATGCTGCAAAGATTAAACTTGGAATATCTAAAGAATTAAGAATGGGAAATCTTGATTCTAAGAGGGACTGGGGGTTTGCCGGAGATTATGTTGAGGCTATGTGGTTAATGTTACAGCAAAATGACCCTGTCGATTTTATTATAGCTACTGGTAAAACACACTCTGTTAAAGAGCTTGTCGATACTGCTTTTTCGTATTTAGATTTAGATTACAAAGAATTTGTTAAATTGGATAAGCAATTTATAAGACCTGCAGAGGTTGATTTACTAATTGGTGATCCTTCAAATGCAAAAAAAATATTAGGTTGGGAGCCTAAAACAAATTTTAAGAAACTAATAGAAATGATGGTGAAAGCAGATATGAAACTCCTACAAGAAGAGTATAAATTATAAATTAAAAGTTTTAAATTTTATAAAATTTTTTTCTTTATAATTTAAAACTAATTGATATATTTCCTTTTTTGCCTATAAGTACGGTTTGGCTTTTACTGATTACTGTTTTATTTATTCTTTCACCGTTAATATACGTTC
>CAYOTE010000241.1:0-3523 GCA_964406785.1 uncultured Clostridia bacterium | reverse complement strand
TCTATCCCTCATAGGAGCGGACAATAAACCTATTCTCGTCGTTGCACCAATGAGAGTAAAACTATTTATATCGATTGTTATATTCTTTGCCCCTACTCCCTGACCAATAACAATATCCAATTGATAATCCTCCATAGCCTTGTACAGAATTTCTTCAAGAGTAGTTTTTATTCTGTGTATTTCGTCAATAAACAGAATATCATTAGGCTCAAGATCGGTTAAAATAGCTGTCAAATCACCCTTCTTGTCAAGAACGGGTCCCGATGTTTGTTTAATGTCAACACCCATTTCCCTTGCAATAATATTTGATAAGGTAGTTTTACCAAGTCCCGGAGGTCCGTGAAAAACAACATGATCTAAAGCCTCATTTCTCTGCTTCGCACCTTGAATAAAGGTTCTTAAATTTTTTTTATGTTTATTTTGCCCGATAAACTCATCTATTATTCCGGGTCTGAGATTATTTTCAACATTATTTTCAACACTACTTTTATCTTCCGCTTTATCTATATCTTCCTGTACCATATTTCAACCTACCTGCTGATTTTTTTTAATACCATTTTAAAGTAAGTTTCAAACGAAATTTTATCATCATATTCTTTTAAAATATCAGACACTATCTTCTTTACATTTTTTAATGGATAACCAAGATTAACCATACCCGATATAAGATCATCTTTTATCTTTACAGAATCGGTAACATCATCCTCTGCAAAAATTATCTTCCCACTCAATTCAAGGATTATTCTCTGAGCTGTCTTTTTACCAATACCCGGCACAGAACTTATCTTTACAACATCGCTACTCTCAACAGCAAGCATTATCTCATCAATTGAAAAAGAAGAAATAATAGACAGGGCTGTCTTGCCCCCTACTCCTGAAATCGATATTAACTTTTCAAAAAAATATCTCTCCTTTTTTTTAATAAAGCCGTAAACAATGAGATCTTCATCCTTATGTTTAAGAGTTGTATATAAAAAAACATCCGCAGACTTCTTAATCTCCGAATAACTCGACACCGGACATAATACCCTTATTACCATTCCACCGGAAGTCTCAATAAAAACCTCACCTGGATTTATGTCAAAAAGTTTACCTCTAATTGCAGCAAGCATTAAGCACTCCTCGTAAGAGACATGGCATGACAATAGGCAATTGCAAGAGCATCAGTCTCATCATCTTTTAAGTCATCGGTCTTAATATTAAGTAGGGTTGAAATTATTTTTGCAACCTGTATTTTATCGGCATTTCCGTTTCCTGTCAAAGCCTTTTTAATTTCTCTTGGAGAATAAGTTTTCATTGGAATTTTTCTTGATATAAACGAAGCCATGGAAAAGCCCCTAACCTTAGCAAGAGTATCGGCTGATTTTACATTTTTCCCCGTAAAACCGTCCTCCATTGCAACAAAAACATCATTATTATCAATACTATTTGCCTTAATAAAATGATCTAATGTATCCCATAAAAGCTGAAATCTTATCATTAAATCGCTCTCTTTCAAACGTATTACATCAGAGTATAGATACGTTATTTTGCTACCTTTTTTTTCAAGTAAGGCTACACCATAAAATCTCGAACCCGGGTCAAGACCAATTATTCTCATACAATATTAACTATTATACTTCTCAAGCTCTTCATCCGATACATCAAAATTAGACCACACATTTTGAACATCATCAAGGTCTTCGAGCTTTTCATATAATTTCAACATGGATTGTGCCTGTTTGCCCTCAATCTTTGCCAAGGTTGAAGGTATCATAGAAACATCGGATGACAAAATTTCTATCCCCTTCTCCTTAACGGCATTCAAAACGTTATCAAATTCTTTTACCGATGAAATAACCTCATAATTATCATCTTCTGTCTTCAGATCATCCGCACCATTTTCAAGCACCAAATCCATAAGTTCCTCTTCCTCAATATTGGCAGTTGGTATAACAATCAAACCCTTTCTTGAAAAAAGATATCCAACACATCCCTGCTCGCCAAGTTTACCGTTATACTTATCAAAGGTATGTCGTATCTCCGCAACAGTTCTATTTTTATTATCTGTTAAGGTTTCTATTAAAATAGCAACACCACCCGGTCCATAACCCTCATAACTAATTTCTTCATAATTTACGCCTTCAAGTTCTCCCGTACCCCTCTGAATGGCTTTTTTAATATTATCGTTAGGCATATTTAAGACCTTTGCCTTATCAACAGCCTGTCTTAATCTTGGATTTGCGTCTATCTCTCCACCAAGTTTAGCCGCTATGGTAATTTCTTTAATTAATTTTGTAAAAGCTTTGCCTCTCTTTGCGTCGGTAGCAGCTTTTTTGTGTTTTATTGAACTCCATTTTGAATGTCCGGACATTATAATCTCCTTCTTTATTTTTTATAATATATTTTTGTCTAACTCTCTTGCTAAAAAGCTATTCTTAAATTTCTTTCTCACCGTGCCTAATATCCCCTCCAACTTCTCATCTGAATACAAGGGATTATGATGAAATAAAAATAATTTCTTCGTATTACACTCAATGGCATTTTGAACAGCCATATCAAATGTACTATGTCCGTATCCTTTAGTTGGCTCTGTCTTTGAATTGTAATCTTCATCAAGATACTGAGAATCGTGTATTAAAACATCACTATCAAATATAAAATCTTTTAAATTTTTCGCAAACTCACCTACAGACTCAATATCAGTTGCAAAGACAAGCTTTTTTGCCCCTGTTTCAAGTTTATACAACATAACCCCGTTTACGGGATGTAAGGTGTCGTAATGATAAGCTACCGTTAAATCTTTATTAATAGAGACCATACAGTCTTTTGTAATATTTAAACCTATCATTTCAATGTTAGCATGTATGCCTTCCTTTCCAATCGGCGAATATGGTGGCTCAATCAAATTAAACAGTACGTCTCCTCCATTTGAATTTTCTATATCGGGATAATAAATTTTAATTTTATAATCTTTGTCCGACAAAGGAGAAAAAAAAGAAACTCCCATTATATGGTCTAAATGGTAATGAGTTATGAATATACTGATATCTTTTACATCACTTCTTTTGGTTTTTAAATATTCACCTAAATTAATAATGCCCGTACCGGCATCAAATATAATAATATCTTTATCTTTTTCTATGAGCAAAGAAGTCGTATTACCTCCATATTTTTTAACGGAATCACCGGCAACCGGATAGCTACCCCTAACTCCGTAAAAAGTATAAAAAGTCTCAGCCATTACTCTTATTGATTCTCTAATATCTTATAAACACATAACTCGCCACACATAGAACAGGCAGATGAACTGGAACTTCTGTCTGTTCTCTTATTTTTAAAATTAATAGGATCAATACATAAGCTCTCCTGTTTATCCCATTCTAGATTCTTTCTCGCATTAGCCATTTTATTATCCATTTCAATAGCACCTTTAACGCCCTTTGCTATATCAGCTACATGAGCCGCAATTCGAGAGGCTATAATTCCCTCTTTTACATCAGAGTTATCGGGCAAGCCTATATGTTCGGCAGGAGTTACATAA
>CAYOTE010000240.1:0-3546 GCA_964406785.1 uncultured Clostridia bacterium | reverse complement strand
CCATGGGATATTTCAAAATCAATCACAGAGTGTGGGCAAGATATAAAGATAATTAATGATACTAGTAACAATGGTAGTATTGAAATTATTTACCAAAAAGGAAGATAAAGAAAAAAAATAAAACAAGGGGACGCCACTCTTTTTATGATAAAAAAAGTAGCGGCACCCCCTTTTTTTTGGCTTGGCACTTGGGTGCTTTATCATAAAAAGGGTAGTATCCCCTTATTTCCAATATTTTGCCCCAAAAGGCATTTAATACACCTTAGAATGGTTGTAATACGGATAACAGACTGGCAAGGGATTTCGACTGAGCAAGCCTCTCATGATGTATCAAATATTATTAGTGAAAACAACTTTCTTGCCATGAGTGGTATTTATTCAAAAAAATGGGTTAATTAATTGGTAGAAAATATTTTTTAACAAGTGCAAAAGGTAAGCCACTTTGATAAAGAGTGGTCAGGTGGCTATGTGAGAAAGACACAAAGTAGCTAAAAAAAGAAACGAAAGAGTCGTAAAATTCCCGCCTACCAATTCCCTAAAACATTAATATAATCAGCTGATGCCCTGATTAAAAAAAAATATCTCATATATTGGTAAGACGAACTTCCGAAATCAAAATCAAATCTTTGAGATAAGGTCCTCTGACATATTGCTCCATGCCTTTATTCTTGGAAAAACAACACTTTTAAAAAAATCTGTTTTTTACAAGATATGAAAAATAAAAATGGTTGTGCTTTTTTTGACCCTCATGGAGATGTTATGAGTGAGGCTTGAGATAAATAGGAAAGCCAAAAAAAAGTTTTTTATTAACATTGGAATATATTGCCTTAAAGAATAGTTTTTTTATCGCAAATTTCACAATTATTTTAAATTGATAAAAATGGACAATAAAAAACACAAGAGTTTTTTAACATTAAAAGCATCTGTTTATTTTGATAGAAATAAATTAAGTTTAAAGTATGTTAAATACCATTTAATTATAAGTTATAATATTCGCAACTATAGGATTTAGTAAGTTTATTAAACGTACATTGGTTATTTGGATAAATTATATGTATTTAATGAAAATAATGTAAAGTTGCTTGATTTTAATATCAACTTATGCTTACGCATGGTTTTTTTATTTAATAGAGTCAAGCGATATAAGGCGATTAATATATCACTTTTCCTTTTTATTTTTTTTAACAACAAAGAGAAATAGAGTAATTTCATTCATATTGTTAAGTTGACAATATATTAGTACATGATAATATTATATTTTAAGTTCATTTCAATATAGGAGAAGGGGTTTATGTCTGAACATAATCAAAACAATGAGGCTTTAAAAAAGCATGAAGCTTGGGTTGATAATACTTTTATTCAGGAGGTGTCTTCTTGGAGCATGGAGAACGATGAGGAACAATTCTCCGAGCAAAAGGCACTCGAAGCTTCAAAAGAGCAAAGTGAAAAATTTAACAGTAGTCTTGATATGGCGTTTAAATAAGTCGCATCAAAATAAGTGTAGTTTATAAAGATCGCCTTTTGACGGTCTTTTTTTTGAGGTTTTTATGGCAATAAATGATACGATAAAAAAAAATATAACTAAAAAACGTCGATCTGTGAGAGCCAAGTTTCTCGAAGATATTTTTGACGATATAATAAAAGAAAGGAAGTTGGATAATTTTGTGAAAATTAATTATGCCGTTCTTCATGATGTGGTTTATAGTTATTTCATAGATGCTGAGAGGCACAAGTCCTTTCATTCTATAAATACCATGAAGACGTATAAAATATCTGCCTATACCACTAAATGGATACTTAAATTAAGGCCAATATATTTTGATATTAACAATCCAAACGATATAAAAAGTAGGGAATTAATCTTGTTGAATGAAATATTTGCTTTAAAAGTAGGTTTTGCAATATCGGGAATATCGTCAGAAGTGATAAACTCTAAACTTATAAACAAAGCAATATATACATTTCATTATAGGCATGTAACAGAAGATATGTTAAGTTTGTGGTATAAAACATTAGGATCTAGGAAATTAGAACAGTATGGCTGATGGCGTAAAAAAAGCGTCTAAAGCATTTGAGTTAGATGCCAAGATAATGGCAGACATCAATAATGACCATAATTCCACCAACTCTTTATTTAATCATGTCATATTTTTTATTCATGGAGTTGAAAATGATGGGACAATACCAAATACTCTTGTCAAATCTTTAAATAAACATTTGTCTAATTGCGTAATTAAACCTTTGTCATATGGATCCTTACCTTATTATCGTTGTATTTTTAACAAACAAAGAAAGAAGGTGGTTTCGGATTTTTTACAAGATAATAAGGCAATTATTGAGAGTTCAGATTATTCGAATATAGAAGTATCTTTTATCTGCCATAGTTGTGGCACACAAATTTTTTCGGAAATAATATCAAATTTAAGCATACCTTTCTTAAAGTATATTATATTTTGTGGAAGTATAGTCAATAGAAAGTATGACTTTAATAAAAATATATTTTTTATTAATAAAAATTCGAAAGTAATAAATGAATGTGGCAGTAAAGATTGCATTCCTTCGATAGCTGCCTCCATAACGCGTAATGACCTATTTGACTCAAGTGGATCGTCCAAAGGTTTTACATCAGGTTTGCAAAGAGTTCATGATAGGCATCATAATTGCGGTCATAATGATTTTTTTAAAGAAGATTTTATTAAGAGATTCTGGGTTCCTATTTTTGAAGATAATGATATTGTGCTTAATAGCAACTACCAACCCAACAAAAGAATATCAGCCTTTCACAAAATAGTTGAACGCATTAATTTATATCATTTATGGAAAATTATTTTATTGTTGATTATAGGATTTTGGTGGCTCTGCTAAATAGATTAATCTACTAATTTTTAAAATACCAGCATTATTGAAATAAGGGGATGTCGCCCTTTCTTATGATAAAACACCCAAATGCCAAGACAAGCTAGAAGCGTATTTACCAACATTCCACACCACATAACCAAAGAGGTAATCGAAATTGTAATGTATTTTCTACGATGCAGATAAAGATTATTACTTAGAGTTACTACAAGCCTATACGAACAAACACTAAGTTGATATTTTGGCTTATTGTTTAATGACAAATCACATTCATTTCATTTTAAAACCCGCTACAGTAGACGCTTGCAAAAAGTTTTTAAATCTGTGCATATGCGTTATAGTCAATATATTAACAAACAACAAAATACTACTGGTGTTTTATGGCAAGGGTGTTTTTTTTCATCACTATATAAAACCCCAACAATTCCAGGTAACAATTTAATTTTTCTTATTTTGAAATCAGTAAATTGAACAAAAAATGCGTAAAAAGCGAGCCAAATACACATCTATATTGAGCGTTTTTGGAGGAGTATAAAATTTGAAAGAATTTGTCAGACATTGGATTATAAAAAAACCAATGGTTACACATTAAGAAAGTGCAGGATTGAATTGGGAAAAAGCGTAGGCTACTAGGGCGCTCTATAAGCAGAAATTTTAAAAAGTTGTTAAAAGTTTTTTGGAATAGCAAAA
>CAYOTE010000239.1:0-3547 GCA_964406785.1 uncultured Clostridia bacterium | reverse complement strand
TTTCACCCTCTCAAAAAAGGATTTTTTATAAGTTTTACTTATTGTAATTTCTTCATTATGTATAAATAAACTATCACTTGATATCGTATTAATATGACGTATCGAAACAACATAAGATTTATGAATTCTAATAAATTCTGAACTATTGAGGATACTTAAAATATCTTTAAACGACATTAGAGTTAGTATTTTTTCTGATGCGGTGTAAATAGTCAAATAATCTGCCATACCCTTCACATACAAAATATCATCTTTGGTTATTTTTTTATATTGAGTTCCACTTTTTACAAAAATATAAGGCTTTTCATCTAGTACTTTTTCCAAAACTTCTAATTGAACTTTCATCACGGTTTTTAAAAATTGTTGAAACGAAAAAGGCTTTAATAAGTACCCTGAAACATCATACAGATATCCATCTAAAGCATATTCTCTGTATGCCGAAATAATAATAACCTTTGCCTTTGTGTTAGTCACTTCAAGAAATTCTAACCCATTTAGCCTTTTCATTTGTATATCAAGAAAAATAATTTGTGCGGTATCTATAACCGAAGAGTTTACAGCCTCCAAGCCATTTTCAAATGTAGCAATAAGGTTTAAAAAACTTACTTTCTCTATAAAACGAATCAACTTATCTTTAGCCAAAGGTTCGTCTTCAATAATAACACACGAGATTAATTTAAACATATATTTCTAAATTTACTTTATACAGATTGTTTTCTTGACAAATTTCTAACATATATTTATTTTCATATAACAAGTTTAACCGTTCAATACTCGTTTTCAGACCTATACCAGATGTACTATCTTTATTTTCATCATTTTTGGTATAAGAATTCAAACAACTGAACGAGATTTTAATGCCAGTTACGGATAAATTTATTTCAATTATCTCATTATTGTCTTCAAAAGAATAATGTTTAAAAGCATTTTCTATAAAAGGAATAAAAAGCATCGGTGCTATTTTAAGTGTACCCAAAGGAGGAACAAAAATATTTTCCTTAATAATACTTGGATTCTGAAACCTTAGTTTATGTAATTGAATAAATTTATTGATTTGAATAATTTCATCAGATAGCAAAACAAATTCATTATTAGAATCATAAATTGCATAACTTAAAATGTCTGACAATTGCACAAGTGCTTCCGAGGCTTTGTCTTGATTTGTATAAATAAGAGAATCTATATTATTTAAGGTGTTAAATAAAAAATGTGGATTCAGTTTACTTTGAAGCAATCCGATTCTACTTTTTAATTGCTGTTTTTCTAATTGTTGAATTTTATTTTTTTGCTCATATTGAATAAAAAAATATTTAAACAAAGCTCCTGCAATTATAGCAAATAAAATAAAGGGTATAAAGTAGATGCCATAGCCAAAATATATAGGCATTAATTTATAAACAAAAATTAAAATTAATACAACAATAATAATTATTGACTTCTTATGCTTAAGAAAGGTATGTAGTCCAAAATAACTAAGGTAGAAAAAAATAGGTAATGATGGCATTACAATATATTTTGCATGTTTAACTAATTGACCATATTCAGGGAGGGTTAAGAAATAGGTCATCAGTGGTTTTAATAAAACCACTGATGCTATAATTAACCAGAATAAAAAATGTAATATTAGTTTTGTTTGTTTACTCATTCATTCAATATTTTTTTTAACTCACTCTTACTATTTTCTAAAATATCGTCTTGCAATTTATGAGGATTTTTTTGAATTACTTCTATCGCTTTTTTATAATACTCAATTGCTTTATTCTTATTTCCTGTTTTTAAATACGCTTCAGCCAAACTATCGAACATATTTCCTACTTTATTAAAAACAGTTGTATTGGCTTCAAATATTTTTATGGCATTTTTTTTATCTTGTAATCTCTCTAAATAAAGATACCCAACTTCATTCATTACACTAGAAAAACGGGATTGTTTTTCAAAACTCCATTGGTTTATTGTAGTCGCATTGTTATGCATAAGAGCTAACGCTTTATCTACTTGCCCATTCTTATACAATTCTTGGGGTGTTTTAAATTGATTATCCTTGGTTAAGGATATGCTTTTGCCATCCACAAATAATTTTATATCAGTAGGATTATTTTGCTCATAAGTGATAAAAACCGATTTACTTTCTGTTTGTATGGTGTTTTTATTGATTGCAAATAAGTCCGAACTCCAATTGTTTTTAGCACCTGTAATCATTGTAAATTTATTTTCTCCTTTACTTGTAATCTTTACCGATTGAAACGGATTAACAAAATAGGTTCCTACAAGTGAGTTTGGGAATTTTTGGTTTTTTGTTTTAAGAACTCCTTCTCGCTTTTGAGGAATAGTCTTAGCTCTATTCGTTTTTGCTGCAAGAACACCTTTTAACAGTTTCATAACTCCTCCCATACCAACTCTTTTAAGTTTAAAACTTAATTCATCGTTGTCTTCAATAACCATACGTTGAAAATCTACTCTATGTATAAAAACTAAATCTGCCTCTGGAACTACAATTATTGCTTGAGTACCATTCCCAAATGCACCATAAGCTTCATAATTATCTAGCGCTTTACTTTTTTTATCCATAACACCCCACATATATCCAAATCCAAAATTCATACGTTCATCTGAATGTCTGGTTGATGTTTGTAGAACCCAATCTTTTGATATAATTTGTTTTTTATCCCATTTCCCATAATTTATATATAGTTGCCCAATCCGAGCCATGTCTCTGGCAGTTAAATTAATGCTAAAACCTGGATGATTAGTTAAAGAAGGATTCGGTTGTTCTGTGAAATCTGTAGTGTGATAATCTTCGAATTGCAATTGATTGACAAAAAAATCTTCAAATGATGACTTAAAGGTTCTTCCCGTCTCTTGCTCTAAAATAGTTCGAGAAACATGTGCATCCCAATTATTATAAAAATAATGTTCACTAGGTTTGTACGTATCCCTTTTTGGACGCCTTTTTCTTTGCCCCGGAGTTGTTTGTCCAGTTGGATGATAAATTCCAGACCTATACTTTATTAAATCTATAAAACGCGCACTTTTTTCATTATCCGATAATTTCTCGATATCATCTATATTGAGTTCTTTCATTGTTTTGTTGAGATCCAACTCTCCTCGGTCATTATAAATACCGATAATCCCAGATAAAAGACTCTTTCTGATAGATCTTATATCCATTTTACGCTTTGTGTCTCCCCAATCTAATAGAATAGCCCCTTTATAAATGACCATTAAAGCTGATGAACCTATTTTATCATACTCTTTTTTTAAGGATACTAACTTTTTTTTATCCCAACCTACATCCTCAACGTTTTCATAATAATTCCACGTGTCTGATGGCGTATACGTACTTATTCCTACTTCTTCTTTTATACCTACCGCTGCTAATACATCTTGCTTGGTTACTTTATCTTGACCACAAGACATCAATGTGATTGACAGCATAAAAAGGATTATTGATTTCATATCTTAATTTGTTAAAGTTTTCGGCAAAACTATATGAAATGAATACTTGATATTAAAGAAATCTACAACATCACTTGAAAAATCTACAACC
>CAYOTE010000238.1:0-3598 GCA_964406785.1 uncultured Clostridia bacterium | reverse complement strand
CTCAATAATACTTACAAAATTGGATGCCGATTCAAGAGGTGGTGCTGCACTGTCAATTGTAAAGATAACGGGTAAACCTATTAAATTTGTAGGTGTCGGAGAAAAATTCACTGATTTTCAAAAATTTCATCCGGACAGGTTGGCATCGCAAATTCTTGGTATGGGAGATGTCTTAACTCTTATTGAAAAAGCTGAAAAAGAGTTTGACGAAAAAGAATCTGAAAAGATGGCAAAAAAGCTTCTCAGTAATGACTTTAATCTCGAAGATTTTCGTGATCAGATGAAACAGGTTGAGAAGTTGGGTTCAATGAGTGATATAATGGGGATGATGCCCGGAATGATGCCCGGAATGGATAAAATAGACCCATCTAAAATGGATGATAATAAGGTCAGGTATATGGTTGCTATTATTAACTCAATGACAAAAAAAGAAAGGAAAAAGCCAAAGCTTATAAACGGAAGAAGGCGGTTGCGAATATCGAAAGGTTCGGGCAGACCGGTTCAGGAAATTAACCAAATGTTAAAGCGTTTTTTTGAAATGCAAAAATATATGAAGAAACCCTTTTTTAAAAAGCTTCTTAAAAAAGTTGACTTTATGTCAAAAATGCGGTAAATTAAATCTTTAGTTTATAATGAATTTGTGCAATATAATAGAAAAATGTGCTATATGGGGCCATATGTCATATGATTATATAAAGGATATAGACAATATGGGTAATATAGACAAGAAACAGGAGATAAAGATTAATGTTAGCAATTAGATTAGCAAGAAAAGGAAGTAAGCACAAGCCGTTCTACAGAATTGTCGCGATTGATAAGGCAAAACCGACAACTTCAAGATATGTTGAGCTGTTAGGATTTTATGATCCTATGAAGGAAGAGCCTGAAATACGAATCGATCTTGAAAAATACAATAAATGGATCGGTCAAGGTGCCAAGCCATCTCAGACAGTTAAATCATTGGTAAAAAAAGTTAAAACTGATAATTAAGGAGACTGACATGAAAAATTTAGTTGAATCAATTTGCAAAGCTTTAGTTGACAACCCGGATGAAGTCCAGGTTACTCAAATTGACGGGGAACAAACAACAATTCTTGAATTGAGAGTTGCACCATCAGATTTAGGAAAGGTTATTGGGAAACAAGGAAGAACAGCAAGAGCCGTTAGAACTATTCTTGCAGCTTCGGGAATGAAACAAAAAAGACGCTATAATCTGGAAATTATTGAAAGGTACGAACAACAGTAGGGCCTTTGTTTTTTGTCGGAGATATCCTAAAAACAAAGGGTAATAAGGGGGAGGTTTTACTAAGGCTTTCTCCTGAGTTTTATTTAAGCGACGTAGGGAGTTTTGATTCGCTTCGTTTGAAATCTAAAAAGCATAGTAAAACTTTATCTGTAGAGTGGATAAAGGAGCTTGGTGGTGATTTGGCAGTCAAGTTCTCTGGAATTGATACGATAAGTGAGGCTTATAAGCTGATTGGTTATTCTGCTCATCTTGATGTTCAAAAAGAGGACATTTCATTTAAAAAACATAGTTTTATTGGTTACACAGTGATTGATGTGAATGGTGTTAGTTGGGGCGTAGTTATTAACGATGAAGCGACAGCGTTCACGCATACGCTTGAGGTAGACGATAAAGGAAGTGTTGTTTACATCCCTTATTCTAATACAATTGTATCAGAAGTAGATAAAACAAGGCAAACTATTATTATAGATCCGCCGGAGGGCTTAAGAGATTTGAATAAATGAAATTTTCAATATTGACTATTTTCCCTGAAATATTTTCCGAGTACATCAAGCATGGTTTATTGTCTAAGGCAATTGAAAAAAAATTAGTTGAAGTTGATATTTATGATTTAAGAGATTTTTCAAATAATAAGCATAATAAGGTTGATGACAGACCTTTTGGCGGTGGTGCGGGAATGGTTATGACTCCCGAGCCGTTTTTCAATGCGGTTGAAAAAATAAAAGAAAAAAATAATAAGAATGGGCGGGTCATTCTATTTTCAGCTTATGCTCCTGTTTTAACTCAAAAAAAAGCAAAATTATTGGCAGATGATTCTCATTTAATTCTAATTTGTGGAAGATATGAGGGAATAGATCAGAGAATAATAGATAATATTGTTGACGAAGAACTTTCAATTGGTGATTATGTACTAATGGGTGGTGAGGTTGCAGCAGAAGTTCTTATTGAAACTGTTATTAGGATGAAAGACGGTGTTATCGGTAATAAAGAATCTGTTGAGACTGATTCTTTTTATATTGACGGGCAATATGGGTTCCCGCAATATACACAACCGAGGAATTTTAGAGGTTTGACTGTTCCTGATGTTTTATTATCAGGACATCATAAAGATATTTTAGATTGGAGAAGGCAAAATCAAAAAAAAAGAGGTAAATAAAAATGAAACAAATAGTTGAATGTGTTCCAAACTTTTCGGAAGGCAGGAATATGGTAATTATTGATAAGATTACCGATGAGATTAAAAAAATTAATGGTGTAGATCTTTTGGACGTAGATCCGGGAAAAGACACCAACAGAACTGTTGTTACAATGGCAGGTGAACCTGAATTTGTTGTAGAGGCAGCCTTTCAAGCTATCAAAAAAGCCGGTGAATTAATTGATATGTCAAAACATTCGGGTGCTCATGCAAGAATGGGTGCTACCGATGTTTGTCCTTTTGTACCTGTATCGGGTATTACCATGCAAGAGTGCGTAGAGCTTGCCAAAAAATTAGGAAAAAGAGTTGGAGAAGAGTTAAATATTCCGGTCTTTCTTTATGCCGAAGCAGCACAGCAGGAAAGTAGAAGAAGATTACCTGATATTAGAGAGGGTGAATACGAGGCAATGGAAGAAAAGTTAAAGAGAGATGACTTTGAACCTGATTTCGGAGAGGCAAAATTTAATAAAAATTCAGGTGTTACAGCTATAGGTGCAAGAGGCTTTTTAATTGCATATAATATTAATCTTAATACAAAGGATACAAAAATTGCAAATAAAATTGCAAAGCGAATTAGAGAGAAGGGACGAACGGTAAAGAATAAACAAACAGGTATAAGAGAAACTATTCCGGGTACACTTAAGGGCGTTCAGGGAATGGGTTGGTATATCGAAGAGTATAATATGGCTCAAATAACCATTAATATTCTCGACTATAAAACAACTCCGATATATAAGGCATTTGAAGAGTGTGAAAGATTTGCAAATGAATTTGGCGTAAGAGTTACAGGTAGTGAATTGGTTGGACTTGTTCCGCTTGAATCAATGTTGGATACGGGAATTCATGTTATTGAAAAACAGGGGGGAAGTATTGGTGTATCCGAAGAGGAGATAGTTAGAATTGCCGTACAAACTTTGGGCTTAAATGAAATTTCAGAATTTAATACAAATGATCGTATAATTGAGTATAAACTGAGAAAATCCGGTAATCTTGTCTCAATGAAATTAGATGAATTCGCAAATGAACTCTCCTCGGATTCACCTGCACCGGGCGGTGGTAGTGTTGCTGCTCTTAACGGTTCTCTCTCAGCCTCATTATCGGCAATGGTTGGTAATTTAACCTTTGGTAAAAAGAAGTATAAGGATGTAAAACAGGAT
>CAYOTE010000237.1:0-3699 GCA_964406785.1 uncultured Clostridia bacterium | reverse complement strand
TTAACGTCTTACCGTTTATTGAGCAAGAAAGAGATAAAATGAAACTAATCTCGAATAAAATAAGAAATGGGAGTTGGTTGGGATTTAGTAAAAAAAAAATAAATACAATTGTTAATATAGGGATAGGAGGCTCTGATCTCGGTCCATTGATGGTTTCCGAGGCACTTAAGGCTTATTCTGATAGAGGTATAACAAATTATTTTGTTTCCAATATTGACGGTTCGGATATAAACGAAGTTCTTGGTAAATGTAATCCCGAGAATACACTTTTTATCATAGCATCAAAAACTTTTACAACGCAGGAAACAATGACAAATGCTCTTTATGCAAGGGACTGGGTTGTTCAATTTTTTAAGTTGCAAGATGCCGTTGCTAATCATTTTTTGGCATTATCAACAAATACTGAAGCGGCAAAATCTTTTGGCGTTAAGCCTACAAATATTCTTAAATTCTGGAACTGGGTAGGCGGTAGATATTCTTTAACCTCGGCAATAGGATTGTCAATAATGATATCAATCGGATATAATAATTTTTTTGATATGTTAAGGGGATTTAACTCGATTGACAAACATTTTAAAGAGACTCCATTAAACAACAACATCCCTGTAATAATGGGATTGCTCGGGTTTTGGTATAATAATTTTTTTAATTTTAATACATACGCTATTTTGCCTTATTCTCAATATTTACATCGTTTTCCGGCATATCTTCAACAGGGGGATATGGAATCAAATGGCAAGTCTGTTGATAGAAACGGGGAGAAAATTACCTATAGTACGGGCCCTGTTATTTGGGGGGAACCGGGCACAAACGGGCAACATGCCTTCTATCAATTAATTCATCAGGGAACAAATATAATACCCTCTGATTTTATAGGCTTTGTGAATCCAGTAAACAGTACAAATGATCACCACACTAAGTTGATGGCAAACTTCTTTGCTCAAACGGAGGCTTTGGCTTTTGGTAAAGAAGCAAAACAATTAAAATTAGAAGGTGTAAAAGAATCTTTAATTCCTTTTAAAACTTTTGAAGGTAATAGACCTACTAATTCAATTCTTTTTAATAAATTAACACCATACTCGCTCGGACAGTTAACAGCAATATATGAGCATAAAATTTTTATACAAGGTATTTTATGGAATATATATTCTTTTGATCAATGGGGTGTAGAACTTGGTAAAATGCTTGCAAAAAAAATTCTTCCCGAATTAAAACCTGATTTTTCAGGAAAAAAGCGTCAACACGATATATCTACGAATAATATAATCAATTACTATAAAAAAAACAGTAAAAGCATCATATAGGACATTTTTTGATTAAAATTTTAGCAGAAATTTATAGTTGAAAAAAAAACATAATATATGTATAATAAAGTAATGATTGCTTTTAATTTATTAAAGCTGTATTGTTTTTATGCTTTTATCATGACTGCCGTAAAAGGCATGTACGGTTATTATTTTACAGAGGAGAAAATTACGATTACAGCCGTTTATTTGATTTTTTTACCGATTAAAATGTGTTA
Source organism: uncultured Clostridia bacterium (assembly GCA_964406785.1). Classification (GTDB taxonomy): domain Bacteria; phylum Acidobacteriota; class Aminicenantia; order UBA2199; family UBA2199; genus JAOZTV01. The sequence goes on along the minus strand of CAYOTE010000237.1, from coordinate 2,177 downwards.
ATATTAGACCTTATGGGAAATAAATGTTAAATTACTTGAAATTATATAGATTCGATGTGTTTATTGTAACGGCCATAACAGCCGTTTGTGGTTATTATTTAACTTATGGAACTCTTAGTTTATCCGTTCTTTATCTTGTCCTATTTATTTCTGGTATTCTTTATAATTATGTCTATGTATTAAATGCTCTAACCGATATAGAGGCTGATAGAATTAATAAACCGGAAAGACCTCTCCCTTCAGGTAAACTTTCCTATAAAGCGGTTTTGATATATATTGGATTATTAGGACTTATTGCAATACTGGGGTTTATCTTTTTTTTTAAAGGTTTTAATAGACATATGGTCGTATTAGTATTATTTATCGGAGCAGTATATTCTATTCCGCCTATAGAATTAAAAAAGATACCTATCGTGGCACCGTTTATTACCGGTTGGGGGTTGGTACATCCGATGTTTATTACCGGTAAATTTGATATAGTTATCTTTCCTGCGGTTGTTTTAACCTGTTACTCGATAGGGACAACCTTCTTAAAGGATTTGTCTGATATTGAAGGCGACTTAAAGGAGGGACGAAAACTTGTAACAAATTTTCTATCGGTAAAAAAGCTTTTGATTATTTCAATGATTATGACATCTCTTGCCGCTCTATTTAGTTTAAAGTTGAGATATCCTATTATCGGTTTAGCTCCGTTTTCAACCTTTTTAACAACTTTATACTTTTATAATTTTAAAAAGGAATCAGAAATAAAGGCAATGGTTTATAAGAAAATGATTCTATCGGTAGCAATTGTAGGCTCTATCGTGATGACCTTAATAACTACGGGATTGGTGTAAAAAGTTACATTCTAATTCAAACTAAATATCTTATCGCTGACTTTTATCTTCCCGATTATATTGTCTATCGGTGTTGCAAGATATTTTGGAATTATCATTATTATTGTCGAGCCCATTTCAAATCTGCCCATTTCGTCTAATTGGTTTATATTAACTGAAATAGACTTCCACTTATTGTCCCTTTTAATACTTTCTATAAACTTCATTTTTATACTACCGACAAAGGTTGCACCAACAGCAACAATATAAAATGTTTGATTATTAAGTTTATACCTTGTAATAAGTCTTTCATTGCTATTAAAAAGACCTTTTACGAGACTTGTACCAAAAGAATTGACGGGAAAAAGTCTTCCTTTTTTATGTAAATATCCGTCAATTTCAGCTGTTATCGTGTGATGAAATCTGTGATAATCGTGGGGTGAAAGATAAATGGTTGCGATGTGCCAGCCCTGTTGATAATCAATTTCATCTTGAATAAACTCACTGATTTTATAATCTATACCCTTGACCTGTGTTGTTTTATCCTCGTAAACAGTTTCGACATTTGTCAAAAAACCATCTGCCGGCGATAACATATATTTTTCGCTTTTTATAAGAGGACGTGTTTCTTGATTTAATGTTCTTATGAAAAAATCACTCAGGCTATCATAATCGGACATATCGCCTGAGTAATCATCCATATTTATCTTATAGTGTTTTGCGAAGAAAACAATAATTCTTCTTATTAAAAACTTTGGACTTTTTCTTCTTGTCAGCCAACCGTAAGCTCGACTTAGTGCAGGAATAGATAGGACTGACAACAACTGTCTTATTATAAATCTCATTTATTTTCTTGTTTATACTGTCTTTTGCATGCTTCGGAACAAAAGTATAGTTTTTCTCCTCTGTGTAGATATATAACAGCTTGACTTTTAGGTACATAGGTCTTGCATACAGGGTCCTGTTTCATCTCTTCCGGCTCGCTCCTATTATTATCACTACCATTCTTGTCATTTATAAAAGTTCTCTCTCCCTTCCATAATTTTTTATACAAATACGAGATAAGATATCCCAATAAAAAAATCAAAAATATTCTAATAAACATTAAACAACACCTTCTTATATCATTATATCATTTAAAAATAAAAATAACCAATAAACCCAATAACGTCATTATTATACCTACCACTCTGAGGAGTTGGGACTTTAGCAAAGATATTTTCTTTAAATAAAATATCATTTTATCAGGAAATATTAGATACGGCAAGCCCTCGACAACAAGAAGTGAACCTATAATTAAAATTACTGTTTTTATACTCAATATTATGTATTTTTATTTTAACGGCTCTAATATTTTAAATA
>CAYOTE010000236.1:0-3708 GCA_964406785.1 uncultured Clostridia bacterium | reverse complement strand
TCTTTACCTGTTGAAGCTTTTCGAGAGAATATTGAAAAGTTAATTGAGCTTAATAGCGTTGTAATTATTACTGCCGAGACAGGTGCCGGAAAATCAACAATGATACCTCGTTGGTTGTGGGAAAAAGGCTTGAGCGTTACGGTTACACAACCAAGAAGAATTGCTGCCAGAGCTCTCGCAACATATCTTGCCAAGAAAAATTCTGTAGATATAGGAACTTCTATCGGCTATCAAACCGGTTTTGAAAAAAAGATGTCAAGAGATACTCGTTTACTCTTTGTAACTGACGGCGTACAGATGATAAAGGAGATAAGAGGAGCAAGGCATTATGATATTTTAATAATTGACGAAATACATGAGTGGAATCTCAATCAGGAAATTCTAATTGGAATTGTGAAAAAAAGCATTGATTCGGGTTATTTAAAAAAATCTAAAAAGAAAATTATAATAATGAGTGCGACAATGCAGGCAAAGCAACTTTCAAGTTTTTTAAATAATGCACCGATAATAGATATTCCGGGAAGAGGATATCCTGTTACCATACATAATCACCACCCTGATTTTATCCTGTCCGATGCGGTGGAAATGGTTAAATCGGGAAGCAATCTTTTAATTTTTCAGCCCGGGAAAAAGGAAATTAAAGATTTCAAAGAGATGTTGGAAAAATCATTAAAGGCAGACAAATTAAGAGCTCATATTCTTTCACTGCATTCTGAAATATCTACCAAGGCTCAGGGAGAAGTTTTTAATCATTATAAGATACCCAAGGTTGTAATTGCAACGGATATTGCTCAAACAAGTATTACAATTGATGACATTGATACTGTAATCGACACGGGATTAAAAAAGGAAATAAGGGCAGAGCGAGGGATAGAGGGACTTTTTTTAACCCATATATCCGAGTCGGAATGCAAACAGAGGGCAGGCAGAGCAGGCAGGGTAAAAAGCGGACAATATTTTCTATGTTCCGAGCTTGACATAAGAGACAGAAACGGTTTTCCCGAGCCTGAAATACGAAGATTAAATTTAGAATCTGTGATTTTAAGATTAATAAAATGGAAGATTCATCCATCTGAGTTTTTGTTTTTTCACTCACCTAAGAAAAATTTAATATATAATGCCATCTCAAAATTAAAAACTCTGGGTGCCGTTGATACGGATGAAATAATTACCGAAGACGGTAAACTCATGGCAGAATTTCCAGTTTCCATAAGAAGTGCAAGGATGATGATAGAGGCATTAAAAGGCGGTAAAAGTATTCTTGATGATGTATTGAAGATTATAGCAATTCTTGAGGTAAAGGGTATAGGTTCATTAGAGTTCTCGGGGATAAAAATATATGAAGAAAATTTCAGGTCGGATCTTTTAAATCAACTTGCCCTTTGGAATACTCCTAAGCTTCATAAAAAACTTGCAAATTTCAAAAAACTATCACTTGCAAGAGACATATATAAGGAGTTAAAAAAAAGAATAAAGCCGGAAATATTATTAAAAGAGTCCGCAGGGCAAGAAAAAACAAAAAAGTCGGAAATACTGATAAGAACAATAATCTCTGCATTTGTTGATTTTGTCTATAAAAAGGCTGATGATTCATCATATGTACTTTATAACGAGGATAAGGAAAGAAGATTGGATAATAAATCAATCTTAAATACGGAAAAGCCTGATATGTTGACCGGACTTCCATTTGATTTAATAATTAACAGAGAGAACAGAGACACAGGTGAAAAAGAAAAGATAAAGCTTGCCTTAATTTCCTTTGCAACGGAAATATCTCTAAAGCAACTTGATTATTTAAAGCCCTTTTCATATGATAAAAATTCAGAGCCGTATATAGAAAAAGGAATCTTGCTTATTAAAAATACAGTTTTTTTCGGTGGTGCTATTATTGCCGTTTATGATAATGAGCCAAACTGGAAGAATCCTGAAATAAACAAAAAATTAATAAGACTTATAATTGAATGGTTCGTAAACAATATCTTGCATTTCAATACATTGAATATGAAATATAAGAAAATGGAGACAGAGCTTAATCTCATATCAAAAGTATTGAGTAAAACAAATTTACAACTTAAACCGTTTAAAAGCTATTGGAAAGATTTTATAATAAATCTTATAAGCAAGGGAATAAAGACAAATGATTTGAATATGTTTTTTAAATTTAATACGGAATTTCTAAGCTTGTCAATAAGAGATATTATTCCTAAAAAAATAACAAAAGTACTTGTTGACATGCACTATCCTTCGACATTATTATTAGATGACAAAGAGTATCCTATTATTTATGAAAATAACACACCGCTATTAAAAATCAGCTTTATTATATTTGAAAAGATGAATAAGGGAGATATGGTGCTCATATCAGGAGCAAAATTAATCCTGCAATTAAATAAGAAGAAATTCAATAGATGGGAGGATGCTGTCCTGTCATATAATAAATGGAAAAAGCTCGAAATATTTAAAAAAAAATGGGAAAATAATAATAAATTAATAGAGGTCTTCGAAGACGTTATAGATATTCCCTTTCCTCATAAATTTACGGGGGGTTACGGAATGAATAATGAGAAATTTGTCTTTTATTCAGTTCCTGAAATCATTGATAATAAAGGCTATCTCATTCATTTTCAAGAGGAAGAAAAGGCTTTGCAGTATTACGAAAACAATAAAAAAGCATGGGAAGATTTTTTAAGAAGCTATAAGAAAAATAAAATTGAAAGTATATTCAAGGATAAGGGATGGAAAATAAAAGCATGAAAACAGAACAAGGTAAAAGAACAGAAAATGACTTTCACTGTCATCTTGATATGAAGCAATTTGCAGATAATGCAAAGTCAATAATAATCGAATTTTTTAAGGAAAGTTCAGGCTATATTATAACCGTAGCAGATCCTTACGAGGAGCATTCTCATAGTAAGACAATTGAACTTTTGGAATTAGATGAGAAAATTTTTGCAATGACAGCAGCACATCCTCATAATGCGGATGATTACACGGCAGATATTGAAAATAAGATAATTAAATTCATTGAGCATGACAAGGTTATTGCCATTGGTGAAGCAGGATTGGATTTTTATTATAATTTGTCAAAAAAAGAAAAACAGGTAGAAGTTTTTAAAAGACAAATTGCAATAGCAAGAGAACATAAACTCTCTTTAACAATACACTCAAGAGAGGCTGAAGAACTCGTTTTAAAAATACTTGATGAGGAAAAATTTGAATATCCGGTAATCTTTCACTGTTACACAGGTAGTATGGAAAATGCAAAAAAAATATTGGAGCGTAATTATTATATATCCTTTTCAGGAATTGCTACTTTTAAACAAAAAAAGACAGATTATCTTAGAGAAATCGCAAAGATAGTTCCTCTTGAGAATATCTTTACGGAAACAGACTCGCCATACCTTGCCCCCGAGCCTCACAGAGGTAAGACAAATACGCCCCTATTTGTAAAAAATACAGCTGAAAAAATTGCCGAATTGAAAAACATTGAGCTAAAGGTATTAAATAATGCAGTCAAGAATAATATAGAAAAATTAATAAACTTTAAAAAACAATAATTAATGTAACTATTCAGTTTTTAAAAGTAAATTTAGTTTAATGTCGCTTCCAGTGATATCTATTACACTAACGCAAAAAATTGTGCTCAATTTTTTACTCCATGTCCTCAAAAACTCAGGCTTTCTGAGTTTTCTGCGGGGCACGTTCCAT
>CAYOTE010000235.1:0-3751 GCA_964406785.1 uncultured Clostridia bacterium | reverse complement strand
TAAGTCCTCCTAATTTAAATAATAAATTTATAATAATTTCTATGTTATATAGTCTCTATTTTTGGTTAAATTTAATATCAACCCTAAAGCGAACAGGCTTTGGCACTCCGCCAAGCATATACGGTTCATATTTCCACTTCTTTATGGCATTTATCGCAGCACCGTTTAATAAAGGATGACCTGATATAACCGTCCAACTTACAACATTACCAAAAACATCAGTTACAGCATCAATGACAACAGTACCAGTTACATGTGCCTGCAAAGCAACCCTCGGATATATAGGATCAACATTGTGTATTTTCTTAGCCTGCCTTAGAGCTATTCGAGTAATAGAGCCCTTACCCATAACTCCATCACCTATTATGCCACCACCAATACTACCATCATCATCCATTCCCTCAACACCACCTTCAACGCCGTCATCACTACCTCCGTCATCAATGGAAAGGTCTTCTTCCTCTTCAATTATTTCCTCAGGAATCTCTACAGGGGCAACAAGAGCTCCCACCTGTTGTGGAATGTCTTTTTTAATTTCATCACGTTTTTTATCTTCTCGCTTCGTTTTACTTTTCGACTTCTTTCTGCCTCTTTGTGCATTAGGCGGAGGGGGAGGTGTCTGTGCAACAAATATATCAACAACCTTTATATCGGGAAGAACTTGATCTGTTTTCATAAGAGGTCCAACTACAACCGCAAAAATAACAGTTGCGTGCAATAAGAAAGAAACCACCATAGTTGTTGTCTTTTTCATCTTCGCCTTGGGATCACTTGATCCGAACAATACATCTTCAAACATTTATACCTCCATATATTACGTTCTTATATATATACTAAATTTTACAAGAATTCAAGCTAATTTTTCTTTTTTTTTGTTTCAATAAAATATTTTTCCCAAATTTTAAGCCATGCACAGGATTGAAAAATAGAGGAATACGTACCAACTACAACTCCAACCAACAATGTAAACGAGAACGCATGAATTACATCACCACCAAAGAAAAATAACGATAATACGGTCAAAAGAGTTGTTCCCGACGTAACAATCGTTCTACTTAGAGTCTGGTTTATACTCTTATCCAATACAACCTCTGCACCCTCTCTTTTCAATGGCTTAATATTATCTCTAACCCTGTCAAAAATAACAATCGTATCATTTAATGAATAACCGATAATGGTTAAAAGTGCGGCAACTACAGACAGGGACATTTCTACATTAAAGAAGAGAATAGCCGATAAACTGACAAGAACATCATGCCCCAAAGTAATTAAGGCAGCAAGACCAAAGACAAATCTAAACCTGAATGCCACATAAACCAACATACCTATTAAAGCCCATATCGTAGCAAGAACGGTTTTTTTCTGCAAATCATACCCAACCTGTGCACCAATTGCCTTTTCTTTCAATACCTTAATATTTCCTATGAGAGTATGCTCTTTTATTACCGACATTATCTTTTCATTAAACATAAGGCTGATAGTCTCATTTAACTTATTAGCATCAATATCCAACAAGGTTTTTACTCTCTTGCCATAGACCTCTTTAAATCCATTTTGAAGAGTATCTTTCATCTTATCAAGATTTGAAACAATTCTCATCTTACTTACATCGGTTACAACGGTGTTGATAATGTTTTTCTTACCTATTTCAGAAACTATAGTCTCTACATCTGCATTTTCGCTGTTCACCCAAAATTTATCCAACAAAAAGCCCAATTCACTCTTTGACAATTGATTTATATCAAAGGGATGAATTGCAAACTTTTCCTTCACAACATTTATTATTTCAGGACTTACAGAGTTGCCATGTTCATCTCTTACATTACTCAAATCCGAGTAAGTTACTATCAGTGGTACCTCTGCTATTAATTTAGCATTCTCATAGGACTTGTTTTCACTAAACCCCTTGCTCTTAAAAAACGCACTTAATTCGTTTTCCGTAACCTTGTTTATATCCTTTCTGCCGTCTCTCTTACTCTTGTCACCGAATTCATTTACAAGAATACTTCTTATATCTTCACCAGCCTTAGCAAGAGAAAAGTCTTTATGTTTCATTTTTTCTTTACTTACAACGGTTTTTATTAAAAAGGTACTTTCATCCTTTTCACCAACTTTCTGCACTAAAAAATTATCAAAACCACCTTTCTTTAATATATCTTTAACCTTTGTGACATTAATTTTTTCTTTAAATCCAACCTCAATAAGAGTTCCTCCGGTAAATTCAATTCCAAGATTAAAGCCCTTCGTGAAAAAAAGAAAAGCCCCTGCAAGAATTACCAATCCTGACAAACCAAAGGCAAGCAGTCTTTTATTCATAAATTTGAAATCAGGTTCATTTTTAAATATTTTCATTTTATCTACTCCTTACCTTAAATACTAATTTTGGTTAACTTCTTTTTGTTCTTATAAAAGATATCAAAAAGAACACGAGACACAAATATAGCAGTAAACATACTCGTAATTACGCCGATAATCAATGTTACCGAAAAGCCCTTTATGGGACCGGTTCCAAATTGAAACAGGAATACGGCAGCAATTACAGTTGTAATATTCGCATCAAAAATTGTTATAAAAGCCTTTTGAAAACCTTCCTCGATTGCAGCATGAGGAGATTTACCGGCTCTTAAATCCTCTTTAATTCTTTCAAAGACAAGTACATTGGCATCAACAGCCATACCTATTGTCAACAAAATACCGGCAATTCCGGGCAAGGTCAAAACAGCCCTGAACGAGGCAAGAATCCCCAAGAGAATAACTATATTCAATATAAGAGCAAAAGCAGCATTAACTCCGGCAAGTTTATAGTATAAGAGCATAAACAAAACTACCCCAATAAGCCCAACCATGATTGCGAAAAATCCCATTTCTATAGATTTTACACCCAAAGAAGGACCTATTACCTCTGTCTGTTCCAATTTTAATGAAGCAGGCAGGGCACCGGAATTTAAGACAAGTATCATATCGTTTGCCTGTTCGTATGTATAACCCCCCGTAATTCTTGCACTGTATGAGAAAGAAGTTTCTATCCTAGGAGCGGTTTCTACCTTTTTATCAAGTACAATAGCAAGTCTGTCATTAATATGAGCACTTGTATAGGCTTGAATTTTCTTTGCTCCATCTGCGTTAAAGTTTAAACCCACGGCAGGCTTATTATACTCATCTCTTGCATGATTAGCCTTTCCAAGATCCTTTCCCGTAACAACGGATATTGACTTCAATACATAATAACTGACATCTCCCGTTCTTCTTGCATTCGTAGGCAAAACAACAAGCTCATCAGATGTGTAATCACTATTATTATTTCTCTCTTCTTCTGCCTCAGCTTCAGTGGTGAACGGACCGGCAACCACATGTTTAAACTCAAGCATGGCTGAACTTTGAATAAGATTTTTAACCCTCGTCTTATCGTCAAATCCCGGCAACTGAACCATTATCTTATTATTCTTGTCATCACCAAGTAATTTCTGCTGTTGAATAACAGGCTCGGCAACACCAAACTTATCAACCCTTCTTCTTACGGTCTCAATAGCCTGAAGAACCGATAACTCTTCCATGCTTTCTTTAGCCTTCTTTTTAAGAGATAGATTAAAACCGTTACTCGTTGTGGTATATTTCCAATTTACATATCTGTTTTTTAACATACCCTCTATAACTCCGCTATCGGCAGGAGCAATACCTTCAATTATAAGTTTATCAACTTCATAAGTATCTTTTTTAACACCGTTATCATCAATAGTTTTAGAAGGAATGT
>CAYOTE010000234.1:0-3791 GCA_964406785.1 uncultured Clostridia bacterium | reverse complement strand
AATAGATATCACTGGAAGCGACATTAAACTAAATTTACTTTTAAAAACTGAATAATTACAAAATATAATTTTGATTTTTTTTTTCATATGTATTATTATTCTCTATGAGCAAAAAATTGAGCTTATAGATTGAGAAAATGAGAAAAGAAAAAACGTTAAATTTGTTTTTTATTATAATAGTATTAGCAATATTATGGCGTTTTTCAGAGAATATATTATTTCCCAAATATGTAAGATGGTCAGATTATAAAAGTAAGATATCCTTTGAACATCTTTCTGTCAAGGATGGCTTATCACAGAGTTCTGTTTTTTCCATTAGTTCGGATAAGTACGGGTTTTTATGGTTTGGAACTGAAAACGGACTAAATAGATATGACGGGTATGCAATAAAGGTCTATAAAAAAAACAGAAATAATAAAAACACAATATCTTCTAATCAAATACATTGCCTTTATACAGACAGTAAAAGCAATCTTTGGATAGGTACTTTGGAGGGAGGCTTAAATCTTTATAACTATAAAAAAGATAATTTTCTCAGGTTTCACTACGATGACGATGACGAAAATACAATAAGTGGAAATGATATTAATGTAATATACGAAGACAACGGGGGGAATCTTTGGGTAGGTACAGACGGATACGGATTGAATTTGGTACAAAAAAAAAGAGAACAATATTTTTTTATAAGATACTTGCCCCATTCCGAAGAAGAAGAAGGTTCTACAGGTGCCGAAATTTATGATATACAAGAGGACAAAGACGGTTATTTATGGATTGCAACATTTGATAGAGGGCTTATTAAGGCAAAATATGACGGCAAAAATCTTATAATTATTAAAAGTTACTACATCTTTGAAAGTAATAAAGATTTGGGAAAGAATAAGTTTACGCATATTGCGATAAGAGACAACGGAAGTTTATGGGTCGGAACGCCTGTCGGATTGTATATGTTCAATTCGAAAGATGAAAAATTTATTAAATTTGAGAATAAAAATCTACCCAATAAATCAATATTCTATGTTAGAAATATTTATAAAGATAAGACTGGTGTTTTTTGGATAGGAACAGACGGTCAAGGACTTATTAAAATTGTTGACAATATATTACCTGATAAAAAAATAGGAATTAGGCAGTTTCAACATATCGAAACTTTTTATAGAAGTTTGAGCAGTAGTGCCGTTGAATCTGTCTTTGAAGATAATTCCGGCGTACTGTGGGTAGGTACATATCTTGGCGGTGTGAATAAACTTATTTTCTATGATGCAAGCGGGACAAATAGAGAAAAATCTCCTTTTATTCAGTATGAAACGGTACCTTTTGATTATAATAGTTTAAGCAATAATTTTACGAACAGTTTTAGAGAGGACAAAAACGGTGTCTTGTGGATAGGAACGGACGGAGGAGGTCTAAATCGAGTAATACCGCCTAAAAATCACGAAGAAATGTTGAAGTTTGATAGAATTGAAAGCTTTCCGAGTAAGGTTGTTACTACCATTTATAATGATTCAGATAATAATATTTGGATAGGCACTTATACAAAAGGTCTGTTTAAAATAGTTAAAGGCACAGAATATTCCCAAAAACCTCAATTTGTCAATTATAAATTTGACCCCAAAAAAAACGACTCTATTAGTAGTAATTTCATTATGAGTCTTTACGAAGATAGAAGAGGTGCTTTATGGATTGGTACTATTGACGGCGGTTTATGTAAATTTAATAAAAAAACAAAAACATTTAAAAGATTTATGTTTGATGAAAACAATAAGAGGAGCATTAGTGATAATAGTGTTTTTGTTATATATGAAGATTCTCGTAATAATTTTTGGGTAGGAACGTCCGAAGGATTGAATCTTTTTAATATGAAAAGCGGAAAATTCAGACGGTTTCTTTATGATATGAGCAGGAACAGTTTAAATGACAATTTTATTACAACGATTATTGAAAATAAAAATGGCAGTTTATGGATTGGAACTCTCGGGGGATTGAATAAAATCAATAAAACACCTAATAATTTTAATGATAGTATAGAATTTGAAAGATTTGATCAAAGTAATGGCTTTCCGAATTTGAGTGTTCAGGGAATGATTGAGAATACTACCGGCGAAATATGGATAAGTACGCCTAACGGTTTATTCGAATTTAATCATAGAAACAATAAATATAAACAAATTGGTCTTTCAAACGGACTGTTTATTACGGAATTCAGACGAGAGTCGTTTTACAAAACAAATAAAGGAGATATCTTATTGGGAAGTAGCAATGGATTTGTTATATTCGATCCAACAAAAATTTCCCAAAATAAAACGCCTCCTCCCGTTGTTGTTGTTGATTTGAAAATATTTAACAAATCCGTAAAACCGGAAGAAAAAATTGGTGGAAAAATTATAACAAATAATACAATTTTAGAACAAAAAATTTTAAAACTTCCTTATCAAAAATATATATTAACCTTTGAATTTTTAGCACTTCATTATGTTAATCCTGCTAAAAATTCTTATGCATATAAAATGATTGGACTTGAAAAAGAATTCAATTATGTCGGGAACAGAAGATTTGCAACATATAGCTTTTTACCTTACGGCACATATACCTTTAAGGTTATTGCATCAAATAGCAATGGCGTGTGGAATATGGAAGGAATAACTAAAACGATAATTATTGTTCCTCCTTTTTATATGACAAAAACATTTTATTTTTTGCTGATTTTTTTAATTTTTTTCTTGATTTATTTGATATACAGATACAAGGTAAGAAGTCTAACCAAAAGAAAAGAAGTACTTGAAAGTTTGGTTCAAGAACGAACAGATGAATTGGAAATAGTAAATAAAAAACTCATAAAACTCGCTACACACGATGAATTAACAGGCTTAACTAATTTCAGAGAATTTGAAGCATATTATACCCTTGAATGTCAAAGATTACGAAGAGCAAACGAATATATTTCGATTATAATGATTGACATAGATTGTTTTAAAAAATATAACGATTATTACGGACATCTTGCCGGAAACGAAACTCTAAAAAAAGTTGCAAAAACAATTAAAGGCTTGGTCAAAAGACCCATTGATCTTGTAGCAAGGTATGGCGGAGAAGAATTTGTAATAGTATTGTCTGGAACGAATCATAACGGTGCAATATTTGTTGCAAATAGAATAAGAAAAGGGGTCGAGAATTTAAAAATTAAACATAAAAAATCATCCGTAAGTAGATTTGTTACAATTAGTTTGGGTGTAGCATCAAGAATTTTAAAACAAGATAGATCTTATTATTCCCAAGAATTGATAGAAGAGGCGGACAAGGCACTTTATAAATCAAAAAGAGACGGAAGAAACAGAGTTACTGTTTCTTAAATATATATAAGCCTGTACTAAATAATATAAGAAATCTTTTGGCAGAGATTTGAATTTTGAATTTCAGAATATTCAACGTAGCTATCCAGCAACTTGATTTTTATAACAAAATACGATATTGTTTATTTGTGAAGAAACAGTTAAACTTACCTAATACTTTAAGTATTATACGTATTTGCATGGCTCCGATAATTTTTTTCCTTATTGTCTTTCATTCTGAGAAAGTGCATATATTTTTAATTGTTTTATATATTCTTACGGTTATACTTGACTTTTTTGATGGCTATTTTGCGAGGTTATATTCTCTTGAGACTGAATTGGGTAAAATATTGGATCCACTCGCTGATAAATTATTGGTCTTATTAATATTATTAGCTCTTATTTCCGTATCCAATTTTCCTATTTGGCTTGCAATATTAATAGTATTAAGAGATATTTTAA
>CAYOTE010000233.1:0-3824 GCA_964406785.1 uncultured Clostridia bacterium | reverse complement strand
TTACCGCATTAATGGTTTTTTCAGCTTCGGTGAGTTTATTTAGTTTAATTAATATCTTTGTTCTAATAATTTCAACCGCATCTGTTGGTGATAATTTTTCGTATTTTTTTAATACAGCTTCATAATTACTTTTTACTGTATTTCTTAATGCATTATACTCGACTCTGCTTCTCACTGTCTTTAATTTTTTGGCAAAATTAATTTGAACATTTTCGTAATCTTTTTTAAATGTAATCTCGTTATCTGCGTGCAAAAATTGCACAGAGACACCTAACATTACAAAAATTAGTATAACTGTTAATTTTTTCATTCTTTCCTCCGTTTTTTAAATGACTTGAGATAATGTATATCCCAATCCAAAGCAAATTATAGCATAAAAAATGGTTTTAAACAAAACGTAGAATTATTTTTCATTTAATTCTACCGTCTTGTTATGAAAGAGGTAACAGGATATTAAATCTTTTTCAATGAAGTTGGATGATATTTATTAAGGTATAATAGGATTTTCTCGCATTTCGCTACAATTTTGAAGAAAACTTTAGACTTGTTTTTAAAGTTTAGATTACATCACTCTTACTCTTAACACACAACTTTTGAGTATAGCTTAGAGTGTTATGGTTTAGTTGTTGCAGGCACTTGCATTTTTCTGTTTTAGTTATTAGAATAATGTATTATTGGAGTTTATATGAAAATTGCTATTTTAACAAATGAGTATCCGCCTAATGTTTATGGCGGTGCCGGTGTCCATGTGGAATATTTGACAAAGGAATTAAAGAAAATAAATGAAGGAGAACATCAGGTAAAGGTAATATGCTTTGGTGAGCAGGACTTTATTGATAATAATTTGTTGGTAAGAGGTGTAGTTCCTCCTTTTGATGTTAAATCAAGTAAGAAAAAGCATAAGAAATTTTTAGAGACTATGATAAATAATATCATTACTGCCGGTATGCTTGAAGATGTTGATATTGTACATTGTCATACCTGGTACACGCATTTTGCAGGCTTACTCTTAAAACAATTACTTGATATCCCTCTTGTCTTGACAACCCACTCTCTTGAACCTCACAGACCTTGGAAAGTTGAACAACTTGGAAATGCCTATCATGCGAGTTCATGGATTGAAAAAACCGCATATGAAAATGCCGATGGTGTTATTGCCGTATCCGAGTCTATGAAAAATGATGTTAATGACTTATACGGAATAGATAAAGAAAAAATCGAGGTTATATACAACGGAATAGATTTAGAACAGTATAAATTTGTTTACGATGAACAAGTGTTGGCAAAATACGGTATTGATAAAGAAGTACCTTTTATATTGTTTGTCGGTAGGATAACAAGGCAAAAGGGGATTATTCATCTTGTTAATTCAATAAAGTATATTAATCAAGATATTCAAATTGTACTATGTGCCGGTATGCCCGATACTGAGAAAATAGAAGTCGAGATGGAGAATGCCGTTAAGTCGGCTAAGTGTGATTCCTCTCGCAGTATTATATGGATTCCCGAGATGTTGCCTAAGGACGATATAATAAAGCTTTTTTCAATGGCTGAAATATTTGTCTGTCCGTCAATCTATGAGCCTTTCGGGATTATTAATCTTGAGGCGATGGCTTGCAAAACTCCGGTAATAGCTTCGGCAGTTGGCGGAATACCCGAAATAATCATTGATGATAAAACAGGAGTATTAATCCCGATTAAATTTTCTCGGGAAAAAAACTACGAGTTGGGAAATGCAATAGAGTTTGAAAAAAGTCTTGCAAGAGCGATTAACGATTTACTGCTTAGTCCAGAAAAGATTAAACTAATGGGGCAAATGTCAAGAGAGCGTGTTGAAGAAATCTTTAGCTGGAAAGCAATTGCCGAAAAAACTCTGAGATTTTATTCTAAGGTTATTTCAGGAAATTAGTTTATAATAATTACGATAATTATAACATCTTATTCTAATTCTGCCAATACTACGCTTGAATTTCGCCAATTTGGGGCAACTTTAACAAATAATTCGAGGAATACTTTTTTGTCGAAATAATCTTCAAGGTCTTTTCTTCCTGTTTCGCCTATTTGTTTAATTAGGCTCGCCTTATTGCCTACAACTATTTTCTTTTGTGATTTAGTCTCGACAAAAATTTCAGCTCGTATATAGACTACCTTCGCCTTATCTGTTATCTCGTGCACCTTTGTAAATGTTGTAAAGGGAAGCTCATCTCTTGTAAGGTTCAATACCTTCTCTCTTATTAATTCCGATACGAAAAATTTTTCCGTTTGAAGGGTGTATTCCTCTTCCGAATAAAAATTTTCTCCTTCGGGCAGGTATTTAAAGATTAAATTTTCTAATAATTCAACATTTGTTCCGGTTAATGCGGAAATAGGGACAATTTCAGCCCAACCTAATACATCTTTAACATCGTTTATTCTGTCCAATGCCTTGGATTTTTTAAATTTGTCTATCTTATTGATGATAATAAATGCCGGTTTATCAGAGTTTTTTATTAAATCAATTATAAAACTATCCTTTCTCTTATCCGCTACATCAATGAAATAAAGTATAACATCAGCATCAAGAAGTGAGTTATGAACATCTTTCATCATTCTCTCATTTAACTTATACTGCGGTATATGAATACCCGGTGAGTCAAAAAAAACAATTTGTCCATTATCGGTAGTTTTTATACCGAGTATCTGTTTTCTTGTTGTTTGTGGCTTATCCGAAACAATGGAAACCTTTGTCTCCATTATCCTGTTAAGAAATGTTGATTTCCCAACGTTAGTTCTTCCAATTAAGGCTACATAGCCCGATTTTCTCTTTTCATTTGTCTTCATAAATTTTTACCTTTGTTATCCTATTTTTTTCTACTTCCAATATTTCGAAAATATATTTTTCAATTTTAATTTTATCCTTTATCTTTGGTATTTTACCGGTTTCAAAATTTATCAAACCTCCTACGGTCTGAAAGTCTTCGTCATCATCAATGTTTATCTTTAATGTTGAATTAAGTTCATCTATTTCCGTATTTCCGTTTACAATGAAATAATCCTTCTCTTTTATTATCTGTTGGATATCCTCATCATATTCATCGCTGATTTCACCAACAATTTCCTCGACAATATCTTCCATCGTTATCAATCCCGAAACTCCACCGAATTCATCAACAACTATGGCAAATTTTTGTTTTGTTCTTTGCATTTCATTTAATAATTTAAGTATTCTCATTGTTTCGGGAATAAAAAATGCTGGACGAATTACATTGCCGACCTTAAAGCTTTTATTATTTAGGTTTGAAAATACGTCTTTTGCAAGGACAATTCCTGTAATATTATCAATCCTTTCGTCAATGACGGGATATCTGGACTTTTTTTTCTCATCAAGTATCTTTATCATTTCATAGAGAGTAATGTTTTTTGATATATAAATCATATCAACTCTCGGTGTCATTATCTCTTTAACAATGGTATCTCCAAACTCTAAGATACTCTCAATCATTTCCTTGTCTTCCGATTCTATTACGCCCTCTTTTGTGCTTTCTTCAATGAAGACTTTTAGCTCTTTTTCCGTAAGTTCATCAGACTCATTGTCGTTTTCTTTGGGGTATTTTTTTACAAGTAATGAAAAAATTTTATTTACTGGGAAGTACAGCAACCATGGAATGGGAAATAAAAACAAAAGTTGTCTTAAAATAATTTCTTTATTGAAGTGTGATATTGAATATAGTATAAAATTAAATACAAAAATAAATATCAAAGCTGTAACTATTATTGAGATAATTATTGATATGGATGAATTTGTTTTAGAAAAATTATTTAATATTTCTATAGTCAATAAAAAA
>CAYOTE010000232.1:0-3828 GCA_964406785.1 uncultured Clostridia bacterium | reverse complement strand
TACCCACATTATACATAAAAAAAACAAAATATCAAGCTTTCGTGTCTGGCACGAATATGATACGAATATGATAATGTTTTCTTATCTTTTTTTTTTAGACTCAGGTAATTTTTCATACTCTGCTTCGGTAATTATATCTCTGTTCGACTCTAATCTGTCAAGATAAACCAAACCGTTTAAATGATCCAACTCGTGCTGAAAAATTCTTGCAATAAAATCCTTGTATCTTATTTTAATTGTTTTATTATTTAAGTCGGTATATTCTACGTCTATCCAAATATACCGAGGTACCAAAGCTCTTATACCGGGAATACTCAAACACCCCTCATATCCCTTTTTCTTTTCAGAAGAATGTCTTATAATTTTAGGATTAACCGCTACCTCAACATTAAATTTTCCCATATCATTAACGAATAAAAAGACTGGTATATCTTCAAAAACCTGCGTGGACGCCAAACCAACACCACCGGAATCTTCAAGTGTTACCATCATATCATCTACAAGATACCTTAAATTTTTATTTTTCTCAATATCTGTGATTTTTACATTATTTGTTTTTATCCTTAAACCTTTGTTGCCCAATTCAGCTATCTTTCTTATTATTTTTTTTCGTTTTTCCAATTTTGTAGTTTTTGCAAATACATCCTTACTTGAAAAAGCCAAAACTCCGCCCAATAATAAAGTATCTTTTAAAGCAGTTCTTCTATTCATCTACCATCCCCTATCACATAAACTAAAACATTATAAAATAAATGTCAACAAGTAAATCCATCTAAAAAATTATTTTCTGATTTTATCTTTAATGTCGTTCATGCCCTTTTTTTTCCATATTTTTATTGCTATGTAAGTAATAAGCAAAAGAATAATTATCAACATATGTATGGTTGAAAAATGTTTTTCTCTTATTGAAAGCAGGGCTATAAACATTACTATCATATTGAAGATTGAATCGTTCTCTTTGAAAATTACTTTTTTTAAATTAAAGTATAATTCGGGTTTTATAAATTTTGAAAATTTCGGTAAAATACTATTTGTGTTTTTACAATAGACAGTATATGCCTCCTTATAAATGCCCCTTAAATAATTTTCTTCCGATTGAATTATAAAATAATATTGTAGTATTAAAAATGAAATAAATAGAGTTAATGCATAAAAATTCAAATAAACAATTAAAAGTCCACTGAACATTAATACATTTCCTATATACAGAGGATTTCTTACAATTGAATATATTCCGCTTATATTTAGGTTCTCAGCCCTTAAATAATTTTCTCTACCCGAGGTGCCAAAATAAGAAAATCCAACTGAAAAAACCCTGATTAACTCTCCTGTAAACGAGATTATTATACCCGTAATTGTCATTAATAAGTTTATCTCTGCCCCAAAATTAAACGGTTTAAAAAAAAACAACACAATTACTATCAATGGAATTGGCGTAAAAGACCTATATCTAAATAGAAAATCGCCAATTCTTATTCCGGTTTTTTTATTATCATTCATCATTAAATCCTTTATCATATTTTATTATATTTTTAATAAATTTTAAATCTTTCAATTTAACAGGAGTAAAACAGACACGTTTTACGCCTTTGGGTATCAGTTTTAAATAATCAATCATATTTTTTTCCAAAGCCCTATTACTGTTCTTCCAGTTATAAACCTGTAACTTTACAATAAGCTTGTCTCCTGCAATATTAAACGCCTCTTCGACAATTTGTTTAAATAGTTTTTTATTTTCATCGTCAGAAAGCTTCATTTCATCTTTAATTTGCATCTGATAAGCCATCAGGTATATGTAATCTAAATCACAATTCACCAAGTCTTTTAAATTATGAGAATACCACTGTTCAGCCTTTTCTATAAATACAGGCGTTTCATAATAGACATTCATTCCAATCTTAATTTTTGAATTTATGCTTTTAACCTCTTTAATTATTCTACCCAACACTTCAATGATTTTTCTTTTTTTTATCTTTACCCATTCGGTATTGTAGAAATTACCCTTTTTAACCATTTTTTGTATATTAGCCGGAACACCTGTAACTCTTTCAAATTCTCTTGTTCCTAATTCGGACATTCCCTCGTTAAATCTAATAATAAAATCATCCTGTATCAGTATTCCGTCTATTTCTTTTTTTGCCAACTCTTT
Source organism: uncultured Clostridia bacterium (assembly GCA_964406785.1). Taxonomy (GTDB): domain Bacteria; phylum Acidobacteriota; class Aminicenantia; order UBA2199; family UBA2199; genus JAOZTV01. The sequence goes on along the minus strand of CAYOTE010000232.1, from coordinate 1,679 downwards.
ATAGACGGCAATTATTTCATTAACTGATCTCTCGTTGAATAAATCATATTTTTTGACAAGTTTAAGATCTCCATTATAAAACTTATAATCGAATAATCCTATTTTTTTAGTCCAATTAAAATTTCTTGTTATAAACCATGCGTAAATATCAGGGACCTGTCCCAAAATTTTTGATGCCTTATTTTTCAGAATTAAATTATCCAAAAACGGCTCAATTATTTTATATAAACTATTGCCGAATAATAGACCTTTGCCTAAATTTTGATTTTGAAAAGTCCTAAATATCACTCTATCTATTCCATACCTTTTAATCTTATTGAAACTGATATTATTGTATATATTTGTAGCAAATATCTGTATATCATACTTTCTTTGCCCACCTCTTAACATTAAAGAAGAGCAAAGTATGATGAAGATACTAAATAAGATAATTCCATGTTTTTGATTTATATTTTTTTTCAATTTTTTCTATCTCACTTTTATTTTCTTTGGAAAAATCAAATTCACTAAACTTCACACCTACAAAATTTTCAAAATTAACAATTAGCGAATTAATAAGAATCTTTTTATCAATAAGTTTAATATCGTTCAATGTAATCATATTTTGTTTTAACAATTTTTTATTTGATTTTGCTCCGTTGGCATATAAGTCATAATCCATTGTTAAAGGAATAGAACCATGTTGTAACAACGCTTTATTATTTCTCTTTTGTGCACTTCCTACTAATTTTTTACCGTCATATTCAATTTCATTTGGCGTTGGAAAAGAAAAACAGGGCATATTGGTTTTTGATAATTTACGTTTACTTCCCTCAGATAAATATGCACCAATTCCAATTTGATTAAAAGCATTGACTAAAACTTTTGCTATCAAGGCATAAGACTTATGTAAATCGTTTTTTGTAAAAAAAACATCTTCGGACGATATAACCGAATAAGTAATCTCATCATTATGTAATACGGTCTTACCACCGGTTATTCTTCTAACAAATTTACATTTGTTTTTTTCAACATAAGCAATATCTATCGCCTTATTAATTTTTTGAGAAACGCCATAGGAAAAGCTGGGACTCTCCCACGAATATATACGTAAGAAACCTTTTTTTTTTTTTTGACAAAGATTGAAAAGAAATTCATCTGTCGCCATATTCGTTGATGCCGAACTCGCTTTACTATCCAATATTAAAAACATCGAATTAGAATTAAAAAATTATAATATTATTTATCTCTTGAAGACATATCAATATTACCTTTAAATACAGCTCCTTCCGCAAGAACAACTCTTTGCGATTTAATATTACCGTTTACTTCTCCGTTCGGTTTTATTTCTACCTTTTTAATTCCGGTTACATTTCCGTTTACTTTTCCTATTACAACAACTTCGGATGCATCAATCTCGGCGTCCACAACACCTTTTTTTTCTACAATTACCAACCCTTTTGACCTGATAAAGCCTTCAATACGACCTTCGATAATTATTTCTTCTTCCGATTCAATCTCACCGTTAATAACAATAGTATCACCTATCAACGAGTTTTTTTGTGATAAACTACCGTCCCTAACTGCCACATCTTCCTTCTGACCAATGTTTTTACTACTCCATGCACCCATTATTCCCCTCTAACTAAAAGCGGGCAACGGGGATCGAACCCGCAACCTCAAGCTTGGGAAGCTTGCAC
>CAYOTE010000231.1:0-3837 GCA_964406785.1 uncultured Clostridia bacterium | reverse complement strand
TTTAAAATAGATCTTAATTTTTGAAATAATCTTTCAAGAAGACTTGTATCCTCTGTTATAATCTCGGCAATACCTTTCATCTCCTGATTAAACTTCAGCTCTTTTTTATAGCTTGTATTAAGACCGTTGGGAAATCCAATTTCAAGAATGTATTTATCATTTGAAGATATTACGGATTTATTTTTAACAATACCTCTTACCATACCGTATTCCATAAAAGGATAGGAGTTAAATTTCACATTAACACCCTGCCCGATTTTAATCTTACCGGAGCCTGTAACAGGCAATAAAACTCGACCTATTAACTCTGATTTTGTTTCAGGTATGAGGGTTAGTACTATATCGCCGGCTCTTACGTTCTGGTTTTTGTTCCAATATTTTGTAAAGACAACCCTACCTTTCATGGGTGATTTTAAACAATATTTTTGTTCCCATAATGATATTGCACTATTTAAATTTTTATAATTTTTTCTAAGGTTTAATAATAACTGTTTTTTATCATATTCAAACTTAGTCTTAAGTTTTTTAATATTTCCTTTTAATATTTCAATTTGCAAGTCAAGATTGATACATTGTGTCTCAGCACTTTTATATCCGTATTCTTTTTGTAGGTATATCCCTTCGGCATTATCAAATTGTTCCTTTGAAATTATACCTTCGCTTTTAAGTTTACCCGCTCTATTATATTTTTTTTTATACAAGACTAACTCTTTAGCTTGAATTTTTTTTTGTTCGATAGCCTGCTTTAATAATAAGTTTTTTTTATTTCTCTGATTTTTTAATGATTTTAACTCATACTCAAATGATTTATTATTGATAAAATACAAATAACTTCTATAAGTTCCAAAAAAAGACTCATAGGCAGTTTGAAGTTCACCCAATGCCAAAGATTTTTTGATATTAATAACGGAATTTTTTTTTATAATTTCTCTGTTTTCCAAGCTAAAATTTTTCAAAAAATTCTTTAATGCAATAAAGTCTTTATATTTACATGTATTTTTAATTAATGCCAATAGCTCATTTGCCTTTACCATATCACCGTCTTTGATAAAAATTTGTTCAAATTTTCCGCTACTTCTTGCAACTATATTTGCCGGTGGATTTTTGCTTGTAACCGTAATTGTGGCATTTAAAATATCAGGATATTTAAAAAAATATGAACCAATGAGTAAGACTAAAACAGTAACAAATATTACGGTTATTCCCCATCTTATCAACCAATTGGGGATAAATCCCATAATCTCTTGAACCTCTTCACTGCGAGTTTCCAACTGTTCTTTGATTATATCTAATTCTTGTTTATCCATATTTTAATTTCCAAGTTCCAATTGATTCTTAACAAGCTTATAATACGCACCCTTTGCCTGTGTTAACTCCTTATGTGTTCCGAGTTCAACAATTTTACCCTTATCAAGTACAACTATCTGATTTGCATTTTTTACCGTACTTAATCTATGAGCAACAACAATAACGGTTCTTCCTTCAAAAAACCTATCAAGATTTTCCATAATAATTTTTTCATTATTGGCGTCAAGTGCATTGGTTGCCTCATCAAAGAAGATAAATTCAGGGTTTTTATAAACTGCCCTTGCTATTAAAATCCTTTGTTTTTGTCCCTGACTGAGTCCGTGCCCCTCCATTCCTATTTTTGTATTATAGCCGAGAGGAAGGGATTCTATAAACTCTCTTATATTCGCAGTATTTACCGCTTCAAGTAATTTTTCCTTATTTAAAATTTCGTCGCTGACCGAAATATTATTTGCGATAGTGTCTGAAAAAATAAATCCGTCCTGCATTACTATTCCACAATTCTGTCTCCAAATACGATGACTTAAATTACCAAGTCGAGAATTTCCTATATTTATTTCACCCTTAACCGGCGGATAAAAGCCGAGCATCAGTTTGATTAAAGTTGTTTTACCGCTACCACTTGCCCCTACAATTGCCGTAACCTTACCTTCGGGAATTTCAAGATTGAGCTCTTTTAAAACGCTCTCCGAGTGAGGACCTTCGTATTTGAAAGATAAATCCGAAATGCTAATATTTTTCTTTTTAGGAAGTATGCTGATTGAGTCGTTGTCAGGAGATTCTTCATCATCCTTTAAATGAATTTCGCCAAGTCTTTCAAGACTGATTTTTGCGTCCTGTACAGTGTGCATAAAACCGATTAATTGTGCTATGGGACTATTTAGCTGACCTATAATATACTGAACAGCCATCATCATACCAAGAGTCATATCTCCGTCTATTACCGCCTTGGCAGCAAAGAACGATATGAGGATATTTTTTACCTGATTGATAAAGGCTGAACCCGATTGCTGATACTGGTCAAGTGTTAAACTCTGGACATTTACCCTAAAAAGTTTTGCCTGTATTCGTTCCCATTCCCAACGTTTTTGTCTTTCGCAATTATTAAGTTTTATTTCCTGTATTCCGGTAATAAGTTGATATAAATTACTCTGATTATCCGACATTTGAGCAAAACGTTTAAAGTCAAGCTCTCTTCGTTTTTTCATAAAGATAACAACCCATACCACATAAAATATACTACCGACAATAAAAATTAAAAAGATTTGAATATTATAAATTGCAAGTACAAAGCCGAACACAATAAGATTTATCATAGAAAAGATTATATTAAGCGATGAGGTTGTTAAAAAAGACTCAATTCTATGATGATCGTTTATACGTTGCATAATATCGCCTATCATCTTGGTGTCGAAAAAACCAATGGAAAGTTTCATCAATTTTATCAAAAAGTCTGATATTAACGATATATTTATACGGGTACTTATATGAAGTAATATCCACGACCTGATAAACTCAACTGCCGTTTGAGAAAAAAACAGCACAAGTTGAGCAATCAAGACAAGGTAAACAAAGCTTATATCTCTTAAATTTATACCCTTATCGACAATAGCCTGAGTAAGAAAGGGAAAGATTAATTGAAGCAAAGAACCGAGAAGTAAGCCGAGAAAGAGTTGAATTATAAATTTTTTATACGGTTTTAAATAGGAAAATAGAAACTTAAATCCCGTCTTATTAATTTTTTCGTCCTCATATTGATAAAAATCAGGACCCGGCTCAAGCAAAAGACATATTCCCTGCTCTTCACCATCCTTTCTTGTACTTATCCAACCCTTTAAGAATTCTTCTTTGGTATAGGTAACAAGTCCATGTGCGGGATCGGCTACATAAACCTTGTCCTTTTTTATTTTATAAACAACAATGAAATGCTTTTGAGTCCAATGCACTATACAGGGCAATACCGCTTCCTTTTCAAGCTTTTCAAAGGAGAGTTTGACTCCCATTGTACGCATCCCAATAGCCTCGGCAGCATCGGAAATACCAAGCATTGATACGCCGGCACGAGTAATAAAACTCATCTCACGGAGTTTTTGTATCGAGTAATGTTTACCATAGAAACGGGTAACCATATTCAAACAAGCCGGACCGCAGTCCATAGCATCTAACTGTTTTGTAAAAGGAAATTTTTTCATATTAACAAAGTATATTATAACATTATTTTATATATTATTTAATAATCAACTAAAAAAATATTAAAATAATCAAAATAACTATAGATATTAAACTTTTTACTGTAATAATTTGAATAATTTATAATATAAAGTTTTAATCTAATACATCAACACAAAAATCAGCAATTCGTATTAAGAGTTGAAGACTTTCTTGTTTATTAATTCTTTGATTTTTATATACAAACATTAAAAAATTCAATTTCAGTACTTTATGCACCTACGTTGCTTTTATTATCTACAAACAAAGAACTTAGATGATTCTGATCTGGAAAATATTGATTCATCTTTTTTACAAGTA
>CAYOTE010000230.1:0-3880 GCA_964406785.1 uncultured Clostridia bacterium | reverse complement strand
GCTGTTGCTAAAACAGCTTTATAGTAGTTGTATTCCCTGTATGTCTCTCCAACAAAATTAATATATATATCCAATGCCTTATAGTTAAGATTTTCAATGAAATAATTTATAAAAATACTGTGATTTATTAACGTATCTCCCATATTAGTCAGTTTAAAAAGTGATAATGCCTTCTCATATTCTTTTTTATTTAATAAGAAAACACCATTTATGATATTCTTTGAAGTTTTATGATAGGAACTTTTTTCTATTTTTGAAAATATTTTTATTGCGTCTTGGATCTTGTTACTTGAAAATAAATTTTGAATTTCAATTATCTTTTTCTTATCCACAAGATTACTGAAAAAAACATAGCCTGCCACTAATAAAAGCAAAGCAATAATAATTCGCATTGTTTTATTCTTCTTTTTTTTATTATTATAAGAATAAATACTTTTGTAATCGTTTGTCATTTTAGCCTTCTGGTGCTGTTAATGTATTTTCTAATTGTTCCGCTATAAAGTGAAGAACAAAAAGATGTGTCTCTTGAATTAAAGGAGTATCCTGAGTGTTTATGCTAATAATAACATCAACACCAATTTCTTTAAGCACTTCAATATTATTACCGCAAAGTGCAATTGTACCCAATCCTTTATTCTTGGAAGTTCTTAATGCGGTCAATACGTTTTTTGATGTTCCGCTTGTTGTAATACCTATGGAGACATCGTTTTTAGTACCAATAGCCTCAACTTGTCTGGAAAAAACAAATTCATAGTTGAAATCATTGGCTATTGAAGTAAGATTCGCAATATCTGTTGTTAATGCAATCGCATTGATGGGAGGACGGTTTTTGTAAAATCTATTAACCAATTCAGCGACAAAGTGCGAAGATTGTGTTGCCGAGCCACCATTACCATATACGAGTATTTTGTTTTCTCTCATAGATTTGTTTAAAAGTGACAAAGCTTTCTCAATTGAATTGCTAAAATCATCATCCAAGTTTTGCAACAACTTAACGCTCTCGTACAATTTATTTTTTAGTTTCTCTTTCATATCGATAAAAAAATAATTTTTTTTTATTTTTAAGTTGACATTTTAGCACATCTTTGATAAAAATCAATATAAAGAAAATGGGTAAGAGAAAAACTTTTAAGAATAATCCGTTTTTATTGAGGGTTGTATTGAGTAATTGCCAAATTTATAATTTAAGGAGATAAATAAATGTCATTAACAAGTGAATTGTTAGAAAAAGTAAAGGTTAAGAATCCTGCTGAAACAGAATTTCATCAGGCGGTAGAAGAAGTATTAGAAACTTTGGAACCAACAGTCGAAAGGCATCCTGAATTTGTAAAAGCAGCTATCTATGAAAGAATAGTTGAGCCTGACAGAGCTATTTTATTCAGAGTACCATGGGTAGATGATAAGGGCACAGTGCAAGTAAATAAAGGATTTCGTGTACAGTTTAATAATGCTATCGGACCATACAAGGGTGGTTTAAGATTTCATCCTTCTGTTAATCTCGGTATCATTAAATTTCTTGGATTTGAACAGATTTTTAAAAATGCCTTGACAACACTCCCAATGGGTGGTGGTAAGGGTGGAGCTGATTTTAATCCTAAGGGAAGATCAGATGCTGAAGTAATGAGATTCTGTCAAGCTTTCATGAGAGAATTGTTTAGACATATCGGACCTGATACAGACGTACCGGCAGGCGATATCGGAGTAGGTGGAAGAGAAATCGGATATCTTTTCGGTTATTATAAAAAACTTAGAAATGAGCATGCAGGAGTACTTACAGGAAAAGGTTTAGAGTATGGTGGAAGTTTAATCAGACCTGAAGCAACAGGATACGGTTCGGTTTATTTTGCAGCAGAGATGTTAAATGCAAAGGGTGACAATTTTAAAGGTAAGACCGCTTTAGTTTCAGGCTCAGGTAATGTTGCTCAATATACAATTGAAAAGTTACTTGATCTCGGTGCAAAACCTGTAACAGCATCAGACTCAGCTGGTTATATTTTTGATGAAGCCGGTATCGATAGAGAAAAATTAGCATTCATTATGGAATTAAAAAATGTCAAAAGAGGTAGAATTAAGGAATATGCAGACAAATATTCAAGTGCTGTTTATACACCTATTGATTCATCACTTGGTTATAATCCTCTATGGGATCATAAAGCTGATGCAGCTTTCCCAAGTGCAACTCAAAATGAAATTAATGAAAAAGATGCCCAGAACTTAGTAAACAAGGGTGTAAAACTTGTATCGGAAGGTGCTAATATGCCTACAACTCCAGAAGGTATTAAAGTATTGATGGATAACAAGATTCTTTATGGTCTTGGAAAAGCTGCAAATGCAGGTGGTGTAGCTGTATCAGGACTTGAAATGAGTCAAAATAGTATGAGATTTAACTGGACAAGAGAAGAAGTAGATAAGAAACTTCAACAAATTATGAAAGATATTCATTCAGCCGCTTATGAAACTTCTAAAGCTTATGGACAGGAAGGAAACTATATGTTAGGTGCAAACATTGCCGGATTTACAAAGGTAGCAAAATCAATGTTAGCTTACGGTGTTGTTTAATACCTGATTTTATATTTCAATTTTAAAGTACAGGGGGGAGTGTAATAGCTCCTCTGTACTGTTATATTATGTGGACGTTTTTATTCTTTTCCCTTTCAATTGTTTTTCAAATTATATATAGTTTGAGTCGGTTTTCCGAACTATATTCAAAAAATTTATCGAAAAAATTTATCGCAATGTTGTTTGAAATAGAAAGATACGGTGAGATATTTATCTGAAAATGTTTATTATTTGTTCGGAGTAGTTGATTGCTATAAAATATATAAAATATCTTGGAATTCTAAAAAAAGAAGCTAAAAGAAAATCTCTAAACGGCATTTTAAGAAAACCTGCTGTCCAGCACGTGATTGAGAAAGGTATAGGAGTAAGTGCACCTATTGCAACACCTAAAGAGCCATATCTTTGTAATAAATTGCTGTTGTTTTTATGCTTAGACATAAAATCAAAGTTTGTCTTATTCCTTACCCACTGACCTATATTCCAACCAAAAACGCCTGCGATAATTGAAGTTATACCAACAATGAGAATATATATCCCCCATTCGTTATTTAATGAACTTTTAGCTATAATGAGCAAAATGATGTCAGTCGGGAATGCAGGTATTAGAGAATCTGCTATTAAAATAATTAAAGCAAGCCCTAAAAAGCCTGTTCTTTTAGCAATAAATTCTGTAATGCTATCGCTGTATAAAAACCCAAGAAATCCGGCAATTGATATGACAATAATAAGAGAGATAAAAGTTCCTATTAAAATCTTTTTAAGGTGATTTTTGCTTATTTTTTTAATCATTTTTTGTTAAACTGAATTGCATACGTCAGACCTGTAATAATATTTTTCTATTATCATCAATTCTGAATGTTATCTTTTCTTTGTCTAAATACTCCAATATAACAATAATGTTTTTTCTGGTGTAATTTGTCAAATCTCTAAATAGTTTTATACTGATTATTTCACCTTGATTTCTTTTGAATTTTTTTAATTTATTAATTATTTTTATTAATTCATTATTTAAAATAAAAAATTTTTTGTTAAGTTGAACTACCTTTTCTTCTTCAATTAAATTCCATACGGAATCGTTTATGTTTGCATAAGAAAGTCCCGTTTTTTTAATTAATTCATCTAACGAAAATATACCGATACCTTTACTAATCTCAGTTTCAATGATTTCAATATTTAACAAATCTTTTTTTGTCAGAGATAGTTTGAAAAAAGTTATTCTATCGTTGGATATCGAAAAAGATAATTCTTTTTTTAATGAATGAATAAGGTATTTAAAGAAGATAGACTCTTTGGGTAATTTCAATTTTAATTCAATTTCGGA
>CAYOTE010000229.1:0-3907 GCA_964406785.1 uncultured Clostridia bacterium | reverse complement strand
AGATTATCAGAGATGATGTTGAACTTCTTCTCGAAGATATCAATGAACTCAAACTTTTCACAAAAGAGAATTTATTAAATTTATTATTATGACTTTATAGACACCTGTAATTGCAGGACGGTAAATTGAGACCATTGATCATTGTTTTAATCGGTAGGGAAAATTCTTGAGGTAAACTTAACAAATCCTTTCAAAAACACCGTCACCGTTTACTATTTCCGTAACTTAAACTATTAAAATCCTTTATACAAAACTTTTCAAATATTGAAATAAAATAATTTTACTCTCTTGACAATTACTTTCTAATGGAAGTCATCCTTTCCTTGAATACCCCAGATGTTTAAAATAAACGGCTTTGTTGAAAAAGCTAACAGAACACTGAATGAATAGTTCCTTATATCATATTCGTTTTATGATGATTAGGGATATTAATGAATTTAATAAAGATATCATTGAACATCTGATTTGGTTTAATACTATCAGACCTCATTATTCACAAGAGAATTTATCTTACGTTAATTATATGATAAAATTAAACAAAGAGTTTCATATGTATGCAACTTATACAGTTCATTGACTTATCCATATTAATAATGATATATTTTGATATGGAATATCCAGAAATAAGGATATTTGTTAAATGTAAACTGTATAATTCGAGAAGGTGAGATGAGGGAAAAAAATATAATAACATTGATTTTCTTTATAATGTTCAGATTGTCATCAATTGATCTTCCTTTAAATTATATGGTGGCAAAAATTCACTTCTATCCTTATCAGAATACAGTTTTACAAGTAATTAATTATCAGATCCATAATAAGGTAAGGATATTCGATTTTAACAATCTTACAGATAGGGTAGATATATCTGTTGTTATGAAGGACGATAAGGAGGTAATACTGGGAGTTTTGCATAACATGGAGTCTTCAGCAATTTAGAATTTTAATATAAGGATTTAAATATATTTTAAAAAGAAGGAGGAATAAATGTCAAAAGATGTTTTATGGGGGGTATTAGGGAGTTTTTTGGGATCATTAGTTGAGGAGGGTGTTGAAGAATTATTCCCTGGGTTAGGCGAATTGGGGGCTGCAGGTGAAATTGGTGGTTTCATCACAGGTTTATTGGGATCAAAATTATTGAAAAAAGAGGGGAAAAAAGCATTTGAAAGCTTTATTACTTATGCTTTCAAAGCTGTTAATAAAGAGAAAAGCGAAAACATTACCGAAGATGAAGTTAAGCGTTTTATGGAAAACTTCAAAGCATTCTCTCCAGAAAAAAAGAAAGAGATTGTAAGTGATTTCAAAGTACTTGATCCATATGCTTATGGATTTATTAAGGAGTTTTTCAAAGAGAAGCTAAAGGAGCAATACGATGAAGCTTGAATTAGATATATTTGACGAGAATGAATTGGTTCGGGCATGTGAATTAGTAGGATATAAAAATAAAAAAAATTATCTTATAGATCTTAAGAAAAAAATTCTTGAAAAAATGATACTTGAAAAAATTAATCCAAATAATATTGAACTAAAAGATCAATATATAAATGCTTTAAAAGAATTTAAAGTTGATTTCAACGAAAATGATTTAGACAGGGATTTACAAAAGAAATTATATCAGTTCAGTAAAGATCTTTTAATAAAGGCATTAGAAAAGATGTCAAAGAGAAAGAAAAAGAAACTAACAGATCAAATTGAACAGGAGTTAGACTCTGATACAATTGATGCCTTAAAAAAAACAGGTAAGAAAGGGCTTAAAGCAGGAGCTAGTGTATTGCTTCTTCAAGGTGGTGCAATTGCTATAACTGGTAGCAATCTTGGGATTTGTCTTCTACTCACCCAAGGACTTTCTGCATTAAGCGGAATTTTGGGAGTAACTTTTCCATTTGCTGCTTATACTGGGGCTGCTGTACTTGGAGGGAATATATTAGCTGTTGCGACTTTTCTTTCAAGCCCATGGGTATGGGGACCAGTATTAGGTATAACATCATTTAAATTTTATAAATCCTATAAAAAAAAACCCTATATAAATCTTGCGGGGATTAATTATCTTATAGAAACTAAAAAATTGATGAATAAATATGGCTAGTTTAAATAGAACTTTTAAAATATTGAAAATTATCTAATTTCAAAAAACTTAAAAAAGAATTAGTAAATACAATTAAGGAACAAGAAAAATAGAAAATTTTAATAATCTAAATAATAATAGCAAATAAAGGAAGAATAATGAAATTAAAATCACCATACAAAAAAATTCTTGATTATTTAAAATATGGTCCAAAAGAAGTTAGAAGAGACTTAACTGACTTGAAAGATTTTTCTGCTGATTTTGCTACAAAAAAGCAAGTTAGAAAATTTTTTTTACGAGAAATGAAAAAAAAAATAAAGAGATCGTGGAATGATGCAAAATCTAACTGGAAGGGAGGTTGGAAATAAAAGCAATCTGAGTTATTGTACAAAAATCTTAAAAACATATGAAATAAATCTGAGTAGACTTTAAAAGTTCGATGAAATACTGGTATTTTCTCTAAAGAAGGATATTAGTGTTTCTAAGGGGATTTTCTCTCTTGCAGTTGGTTACATTGAACCATGGATATTTTATATTCATTCTGATAATTCTAGGATGAGAAGGACGACTGTATTTAACAGTATAACATTCCTATTGAATCAGCAAATAGGAAAATTTAATTAAAGTTTAATCAGAAGAAATTATTGATGTGAAAATATGTGTTTAAATAATTTTATAATAGAAGGGGAATGGTAGTGTAAGATAATCTGTGTAAATCTCCGAAAATATACTAAAATATTTGAGGAGGTTTTAGATTGGTAATTAAGAAAGAAGAGCTGAAGATGCTCTTAAAAGAGAAGGGGGTTAAAGATCCGGATGATTTTAATGCTTTTATAACGGAGATCGGTAAAGAGGTAGTAGATGCTCTATTGGTCGAAAAGAATGTCTGGGTCTATGGATATGCGATACCGAGTCTTCCAAGTATTGGCTTTCTGTCTTAAATGAGTTAAAGAACCGTGGGTTGGAGGATGTATTGATTTTTTCGGTGGATAATTTGACCGGTATATCAGATGCAATTCAGGCCGCATTTCCAAAAGCGGAGATACAGAAATGTGTGGTTCATCAGATTAGAAACTCAATGAAACATGTATCCTGGAAAGATAGAAAAATCATGGCTACGGACCTTAAATCAATCTATAAAGCCAAAAGTGAAAAAGAAGGATTTTCCGCTTTGGAGGATTTTGAGAAGAAATGGAAAAAATATCCTCATGTCTCTGCTTCATGGAAAAGGAACTGGGGAGAAATATCCACCTATTTCAAGTATCCACCTGAAATTCGGACACTCATATATACCACAAATCCCATTGAAAGCATGAACCGGAGCATTAAGAAAATCACGAAAAACAAAGCTGTTCTTCCTAACGAGCAAGCTGTTACAAAAATTGTTTTTCTGGCTCTTCAGGGGATTGAAAAAAAATGGACATCTCGACTAAGAGATTGGGCTGTGATATATTCTCAGTTGATGATCTTCTTTAAAGAGCGTTTAGAGAGGTATTTGTAATTATGCTTTTTGGAAGTTTACACAGAAAACTTGACACTCTCATTTGAATTTGTTTAGCCCAGGCTACCTTCTCTTCGCCACAGCGAATTCACCTTGTCGGATTTCGTGCTTCGTGCTTCGGATTTAATCCGGGCTGACGCAAGACCAGCCCCTACTTTTATCTTTTTACTTTTATCTTTTATCTTTTATCTTTTATCTTTGATGACAAGCTCCGTAATTCCTTAATGACGTTCACGAAGTGAACTAATGACAACAAATAACAATCTCTATAATTACCCGCTTAATTCTGAAATGTCAAGTCCTGAAAAATTGTTGTTAGTTTTTCAGTTCTTAGTCCCATA
>CAYOTE010000228.1:0-3946 GCA_964406785.1 uncultured Clostridia bacterium | reverse complement strand
TTTCTATAGTATTATTGAAACGGCTAAGGCAAATGGATTAGATACATTTAAGTATATTTGTTTAAGGTTTAAGAGGATACCTTACGGCGAGTTTAATTTTGAAAAGATACTTCAGAAGAAGAATTATTATTTTGTTGACAAGATTGAATATATTAAAAAACTTGAAGAGTTTTTCAATAAAGGAGATTGAAAGCGATAATAATTTTATTTATTTTTTTCGTTTTTTTGCCACATTAAAAACTCATATCTTAAGGTATATCAAAATCGCTGTCTTTTACGTCCATATCTATGCCTCCGACGACATATGAACTAATTTCTGTTTCTTGTGGTAAGACTTCCACTTCATCGTTTTTCAGCCAGTGATCCATCCATGATAGGGGATTGCTCTTCTCACCGTAAATAGGTTTTAAACCGATTCCTTCCAAACGCTTATCCGTCATATGCTTCATATATTTTACTAGTAGCTTGTCATTAAGTCCTATTATAGATCCTTTTTTAAATAAATATTCAGCCCAGCGCATTTCCTGTTCCGAGGCATCTTTATACATTTTATACACCTCTTTATCTAAGTTTTCGATGATTTTTACAAACCCCTCATCTTTGTTTTTACGTAAATCACGAATCATCTTTTGTGTTATTGCCAAATGTTCATTCTCATCTCTTGCTATAAATTTTATAATTTTGGCGTTACCTTCCATTTTTTTATTTTCAGCAAAAGCAAAAGAACAGGCAAATGAAACATAAAAACGAACGCCTTCTAAAATGTTTACCGAAATTAAAGCAAGGTATAATTTTTTTTTAAGTTCATCCAATGTAATTTTATCTTTACCTTCCATACCTAATTGTTTGGCTTGATATTTAATTAAATAATGATAAAACTCATTGTATTGATCGGTCACGGATTCTGCACGCTCTACAATCATTTTGTTTACCATAATGTCGTCAAAAATCTTTTCAGGTTCTGCATATACATTCTTTATGATATATGAATAGCTCATTGAATGAATGGTCTCAAAAAAGTCCCAGATAATAATTGCTTCTTCAACTTCCGGCAGAGTTGTCACTTGTCCAAAAGTTAAGAATGGCGAGCGTCCTTGCACACTATCCAAAAGAATCTGATACTTTATGTTTTCTGTGAAGATAAATTTTTCTTGTTCTGAAAGGGCATTGAAATCGTTAATATCTTTTATGAGAGAAATCTCTTCGGGACGCCAAAAAAAACTCAACATTCGTTGAGATAAATTTTCGTAAAAAGGATATTTTTGAACGTCATAACGTTGAACGTTTTTTCCAAGTCCGAAAAACATTTTTTCTTTTAAGAAATCTATTCTTTCCTCACAATATATACTAGGCTTGTTTTTTTTCATATTTATCTTATCCTGTTTTTATTATTAATTAATATCTGTATATCTATCATATCTTAATTTACACCGAACAGGCTCCTCCCTCACAAACATCGGTATTATTGTCAATATCTAAATTGATATTTGCAATATCCTGAATAAATGACGTCGATTTATTTTCATTTTCATCTCTTTGAGCCAACTCTTGTGATAATTCTCCAGAGTTATCATTACTATTCAAATAGTAAAGTGTTTTTAGCCCGTATTTATACGCAATCCCCTCGTGTCGTATTAAATCTCTCACAGGGACCTTATTGTTTTTATATTTTGATATATCATAGTACATATTAGTACTTATGCTTTGATCCAAAAATTTTTGGAATATAGCAATAAACTTTAAATATTCTTCATTATCAATATCCCAAGCTAATGGATAATTTTCTTTATAACTGTCAAATCCGGGTACTAATTGTTTTAACGGACCGTATTTACTCATTTTAGCAATAAGCAATTTTCTTACGGGATCTACACCCGCTGTAGAATTTGAGACAATAGAACTGGAAGCAGCGGGTGGAATTGCACTTAATGCAGAGTTCCTTAGTCCGTACTCTTGCACAAGCTCTCTTAAACCTTCCCAATTACATTGTAAGTTGTTTGGAGTTATCTCGTCGACATTTTTTTCGTAAGTATCAATCGGGAAAATATTATCCGAGTATTTTGTTCTATTATAATATTTGCAAGCTCCTTTTTCTTTGGCAAGATTTACAGACGCATTTATTAATCCATATTGAAAACGTTCCATATATTCATGAATTACACGTTTCCCTTTCTCATCGTTAAATTGTAGATTGTTTTTTGCTAAAAAGTTGAAGACATCAGATACACCTATTCCCAAGCTTCTACGACGTTTCGCAGATTTTTCCGATGCTTTAACCGGATATTCCTGATAATCAATTAATTCATCCAAAAACCGAACCAATAAATCGGTTAAATTGTCTAATTCGCTTATTTCTTCCAATTTTCCGAAATTGATATTACTTAAGATGCACATTGCGATTTCTCCGTCACCTTTATTTATATCGGTAAGAGGTTCTGTTGGTAAAGTTATTTCTTGACATAGATTACTCATGTAAATGTTATCTTTGAACGAACTGTGTTTATTTACATGATCCGCATTGAGAATATAAATCCTACCTGTTTCATAACGTTCCTTTAACATTGCAAGATAAAACTCTCGGGCATTTATAGTCTTTTTCCTAACAGTTTGATCTGTTTCATAATGTTTGTATGCTTCTATAAATTTATCATAGTTTGAACTATAGAACAAATTATATAAATCTCTTGTCTCTTCAATTGAAAAAAGGGTTATGAGTTCATTGTTTTTTACTCGCTCTCTAAACAATTTATTTAAAGCCACTGAATAATCCATTCTGCGTACACGATTTTCATCATTACCCTTATTATTTTTTAATTGAATAAAGGTTTCTATTTCCCAGTGAAAAAAAGGAAGTGTCGCAGTTGAACTGCCACCTCTAATAGAGTTTTGTGTAAAGCTTTTGGTAGTAGCTTCATACATTTTTAAAAAGGGGACTAATCCTGTATGTACAACCTCGCCTCCACGAATTAGTGAATCAATGCCTCGTATACGACCGAAATTTAAACCTATTCCAGCTCTTTGAGCAATATAATAACCAACTGCTGTATTTGAATTCATAAGCGATTGCACAGAATCACCAACATCGATCAAACAACAGGAACTGAATTGACGAAGAGGAGTTCTCACACCGGACATTATTGGGGTAGGTAGGCTTATTTTAAACTGAGACAGTGCGTTATACAGACGAATAACATATTTTTTTCTATGTTTTTCATCATAGTTCATGAACATAAACATTCCAATCAGCATGAAGGCTTCTTGAGGCGTTTCATATAATTCCCCAGTTCTTCTGTCCTGCAAAAGATATTTATCTACCATTTGACTTAGACCTGCAAAGGTAAAATTAAAATCACAATCATAATTAATATGTTTACCAAAATAAACCAAATCTTGAGAACTGTACTTATCTAACAAAATTTTATCATAAAGTCCCTTATATATATTATTTCGAATAAGGTATTCAAATGGAATGGGTTTGGCTTGTTTATATACGGTTTTTCGTAAATCCATTAATA
Source organism: uncultured Clostridia bacterium (assembly GCA_964406785.1). Lineage (GTDB taxonomy): Bacteria > Acidobacteriota > Aminicenantia > UBA2199 > UBA2199 > JAOZTV01. The sequence goes on along the minus strand of CAYOTE010000228.1, from coordinate 431 downwards.
ATAAACGAGCAGCAACGTATTGATAGTTAGGTCGTTCTTGAGATATCAAATCAGCTGCGGAACGAATCATTACCTTTTGGATTTCCGCAGTAGTAATTCCTTCGTAGAATTGTAATTTAGAGTTAATTTCTATGTCAGAAACAGATACGTTTTCGTATCCGTCACAAGCCCATTCCACAGCCTCGTGAATCATAGATAAATCAATGGGGGCGTGTGTCCCATCACGTTTTATAACATATATTTGTTCCATAAATTCTCTCTTAATTCGCACATTTTTAAATAAATTATCAGCATACACAGAGCCTACCATAACACGAGTAAAAAGTCTATAAAAATATATTATTTATTTGAAAATCGAATCATTAATTAAATTATTGGGTCTATAAAATAATTTGTGGGTAAATATCTCAAAATCTTATAAAAGTTATAGT
>CAYOTE010000227.1:0-3968 GCA_964406785.1 uncultured Clostridia bacterium | reverse complement strand
TATTCTTTTTGTCTAACAAAATGCACTACTGTACAGCACCGACCCCGTTTATACCTAAATTTGTTTATGGAAAAACTTAAATGGAGAATAATAGGAATAATAAAAATTCAACCGGTTGTATTGATTCACTTTTGCTTTTCTGAAAGCGATAAAGTTTCGTTTATTTATTATCGGATCTTCTTCGGTTCTCGAAAAATGTTGTAAATAGAATTCGTCGAAATTCGGTTTAATTATTACTTTGCCTTTAAAAGGGTTATATTTAATTTCAGGAAGTTCGGACAAAAGAACGGGATATTTTTCGGATTTATCGGAAGAATTGTTATTGATTATCAAATTCTCTACTCTTTTTAAGAGTATTAATGTAAAAATACCGATAAGAATTATTAAAATTATTAGTTTAAAATTTTTACTTTTTAAATGGGATTTCATCTAACTATTGTTTATCAAATAGAACAAAGAATCAAGGGAAGCCAAACGGATTAAATTTTGATATTGAAATTTTTTTGATTTGATAAAGGATTGATAACGTTTTTTAATAAATTTTTTTCTTGACAATGATGATCAATTATTATATTAATGATTTTAAGTCGATTTTTAATGAGGAGAGAATTTTATTTGTATTTAAAGGGTTTATATAGTTTTAGATGAAATTTTATTTAAATAGATTTAATTCCGGGGAGGGTCAATCATGAAAAGATTTTTATTGTTTACGATTTTGATTGTTTTGTTTTTAATTGTAATTAGCCTAAATTTAACCGGAGAAGTTAAGAGCAGGATTGAGGTTGAAGTTTTTGATAAAGTGACAAATAAACCGATTGAAGGTGCAAGGGTATATCATTTTTTCTTTTATGATAACGGTTCCTGCGGAATAGGATTTGATACTATTACAGATGCTAAAGGTTTTATAAAGATAGATAATTTGGGAAGTGCAAAATTCTTTATCGCGGTTACAAAAGACGGATATGCTCCTTATGGCCCTTTTGACAAAACGTTTCTTAAGAATTACAGAAAAGAGACAATGTTCATAGGAAGTTCTATTAAAGAGTCCGATGTCAGTGATTATACATTTTATTTAAAAGAAGGAGAGATTAAACATATAAAGGTAAGGTTGAAAAAAGGAGCGAATGTAGTTGTTAATTTATTTAAAAAATATCCTCACGGGATTTTTCCCGTAACGGGAACTCTGGAGGCAGGCACTTTAGTATATCATAAGGGATATATTTATCCCTTTATCTCGGATAAAAAAGATCTGAAACCGGGAAAAGTAAAAATAGGAGTTGGATTAGAAGGATATAGTGAAAAATTTTTTGATAATATCATCTTAAAATCAGGTCAAACAGTAGTTTTAAATCATACATTTGATTATACGAAAGGGCAGGTAATTCATGGAAAAATTATTGAAAAGAATAAGAGAATCCCTCTGGAAGGAGTAAAAATCAGTTTGCTTGATGAAGAAGATAATGAAGTAATAACTAATACATTTACAGATAAAAATGGAGAATTTTGGATGGGAGGTTTTAGTCCAGGCATGTATAAAATTTGGTATGAATTACGATTAGAAGTAGATAAAATGGAAATAATTAGAATAAATCAAAACCAAAAAATTAAAATAAACAAAGAATTTATTTTAAAGTAAAATGAATATGCAAAAAATATTAAAAGTATTTATTTTAGTTTTGATGTTTTTCACAACTAATTTAACTTGTGCATCAAAATATAATATTATTTTTGATACAGTTCCGATTAGAGCTAAAACAAAAATTAGTTTGAAACCATTATTAGCAAGAAAAGTAAAATACTATCTTTTAAATGGAATTAATAAATCAATAAACTTATATAAGACAAGAAAAATTAAAATAAAAGACCCAAATATAAAAAATGCAATTGACGATCTCATTAATGATATCACAATCAACCCTGCAACAGAGAAATCCAATAGAAAGATAACGATTTTATTTGGATTGGATAAGAGATATTTAGAACATTTATTCGGATCTCCGGTTTATTGGACGAAAAGTAAAAAATTTAAATTAAAACTTTCAAATTTTAAAGGATTTAAAAAAAACAGGTTGGTAGATCCGAATGTTCCGGGTCCAAAAAAGGTTTATGGGGATATTGATATAATGGGAGAGACACCTGGAATGACTCCTAATTCGATTGATAAAGATGTAATAGTTATTAAAAATGGATTTTATCCGGTTTACTCTTTGAAAAAGATGTATTATGAGCAGGATGATTGTCGATTTGAGTATGTAACCGGAGTGAAATTTCCGATAGTCCTTCCTATGGGTGCTGATAATAGACCTGTTTGGGAATGGGAGAAGAAAGAAAAAAGGTATCCTGATTTTTTATTAGCATCAACGATATTTCATGAATTAGTTCATATTGCTTTAAGGGATTCGAGTATTGAAAATTTAAGCGGACCTAAAGGTCGTTGGAAGGATGAGGCGACAGTAGAGGATATCATGGAAAAAATTTTCGCGAAAGCGAGTGGTGGATCAATTAAATATGAGTATCAATATTATTGGGATTTATGGTGGCATTTGGTGTTTCATGGAGAAAAGTTTATAAAGGATAGACCTAAACAGCAAAACAGGGACGGTGGTTTGATTTAAGGATTTTTAAATTACAATATTATTTACTTAAAAAGGGGTTATAAAAATTTAATATGATAATCAGTGGCAAAGAGTGACATAAAGTGATTATTTGTGGCGGGGTGAAGTTTTAAGGTGGCAGATCGTGTGGCAACAAGGGAATTCTTACTTTTAGTATGATTAATTTGAAATATAGTTAAAGGAAAATGCTCCGGTCATTCCACCGCAAAGCCTTCTCGGGAAAGCTTTTGGTTATACCCTGTCCCAGTGGCCGAGATTAGTTAAATATCTTGATAACGGTTTTGTCAGAATGGATAACAATTTGATTGAAAATGCGATACGTCCCTTTGTAATAGGAAGGAAAAACTGGTTGTTCTCTGTCTCTCAGGGAGGGGCCCGGGCCAGTGCTTCATTTTACAGCTTGATCGAAACAGCTAAAGCTAATGGATTAGAACCATCCCGATATCTTCTGTATTTATTTGAAAAATATCCCTATGCAAAATCCTCAGAGGATATTTTCAACCTGCTGCCGATGAACGTTTCAAAAGCTGACTTGAAAAAATAATTTTGATTCCGTATTATTCCTTAAGAAGCGATTAAACGCTTACGAACAATAAATGGGGGCAGGTCATAGCCATATGCTAAAAGTTTATAAACTTAGTTTATAGTGTTTATAAACAAGTTCACAGTAAAATAATCCTTTTCTCTGTTGTTGATTTTTTCAAAATATTTTTATGCATATATATAGGTTATTTTGAGGTTTGTCAGAAAAGGGCAGATTGGCAATCTTATTGCATAGATATTTAAAGGAGTCAAATATTTTCTTAGCTTAAGAAATAGTTAATTAAAATAAATTTTGTTAAAGGAGGAGAACTATGAATAAAAAAGTTATGTTTTTTATTGTTTGTCTAGTAGTTACAATTTTCGTAAGTACAGGTTCACTATCTGCTGAGGAAATGATTAATAAGATTAATGTCAAAGCAACCCTACCTGATTCCACAACTTTCACTGCAACTGTTTATGAAAATGGACATCTCGTAATAACTAAATTTAATTCAACTTACAGATTTGCCCCTGTTGTGTTAAATGCAAAGGAAAATATTGCATATATGGAATTGGTTGAAGAAACAATTGATAAGTCAGAGGAGAATACGCATAGTTTTAGTTCAGATATGATTATGTTTGAAATTATTGATGTGATTAGTATCTCCAAGAAAAGGTTGAAAGAAATGGGTCAATGTACAACTTGTTGTAAGACATGTAATGGTACAACTGTATGTGCATGTGCAGTTTGGTTTCCTTCTTGTCAAATTGGATGTTGTTGTGACCCTTGTTGCTAATATATTAAATTGTTATATATATAAGATTTTTACT
>CAYOTE010000226.1:0-3992 GCA_964406785.1 uncultured Clostridia bacterium | reverse complement strand
GTTAAAAGATTGAGCTAAATGAAGAATAGTCTAACTATTTTGCAATGTAGGGATTAGTTAGAATGGGCTTATTGGGCATTGCAGTAGATTTTGATTAAAATTTCAGGTATTGCAAGAATCTTGTATTTACATTAGAATATGTCTTTAATTAAATATTAATTAAATAATTAAAAGGGACATAAAATGAAAATATCGGATATACTACACAAAAATAAGACGAGTCTTAGCTTTGAGTTTTTTCCGCCTAAGAATGCTAAGGCATCAGAACAATTATTTGATACAATTAATAAGCTTTCGAAATTAAAGCCCTCATATATCAGTGTTACCTACGGTGCAGGAGGAACAACAAGAGGACTTACAAACGAGCTTGTATTAAGGATAAAAAATGAGACTAATTTAACGGTTGTACCTCATCTAACCTGCGTTGGTGCGGACAAAGATACGACGTTTGATATTTTAAAGGCCTATTCGGAAAACGGGATTGAAAATATTATGGCCCTGCGTGGTGATATGCCGTTACAGTTAAACCAATTAAATCAAGCGAATCAATCAAATGGAATTATTACTCCTTTTAAAGATTTTAAATATGCAGTGGATTTGGTTAAATTTATAAAAAAGCATTTTCCTAATATTTGCATTGGTGTTGCAGGCTTTCCCGAAGGACATCACGAAACTCCGAATGTACTCAAAGCAATGGACTATTTGAAAGAGAAGGTTGATACCGGTGCGGATTATATATGCACACAATTATTCTATGACAATAGATACTTCTATGATTTTAAAGAACGTTGTTTGCTCTCGGATATTAATGTTCCTGTCATTGCCGGTATTATGCCTGTATTTTCTCTTAAAAATATGGAACGTATTGCAGAACTTGCACTTGGTACGAACTTTCCCGCAAAACTATTAAGAACTCTTAAAAGAGCCGGTAGTGATTCTTATAATATTGAAAATGCAGGAATTCACTGGGCAGCGGAACAGGTAAGAGATTTGTTGGATACAAACACAAAGGGCATTCACTTCTATACCTTAAATAAATGGGATAAAATTCAAAGAATCTGTACAACATTAGGCATAAAGGATTCCTTTCAATTCAGATAAAAATATTTTCTAAATCGGTAATATGTATTCTTATTGTAATGTAATACTTAAATGATAATGACCATACGTAGATTATATGTTTGAGAAAAACAAAAAGTTGACATAAGGTTGATAAGGCTATAAAATCCTAAATTAGTACAAATAATGAAATAGTGGAGTGAAAAATGTTTGGAACTTTAGGAATATGGGAAATATTTAGCATACTTATTGTCATTGCCTTGCTCTTTGGCGGTAAAAAATTACCTGAATTAGGAAAGGGGCTTGGCGAGGGTATCAAGAACTTTAGAGATTCTTTTAAAAAAGAGGATAAAGAAGAGTTAGGCTCAGGAGAAACAGAAGAAAACAAGAATGCAAAGAATAATTGAAGAGTTTATAGAGAATAGAAAAAAATCGCAGCTTAAATTAAAAGAGACTATAAATAAGTTAGGTGAGGTATTTAAGGTAGGTATTTTTCAGAAGAAAAAAAAAGATAGAGTTGAAGGCTTATTATTAGATTTTAATGACAATATCAATGAACTGATTTTAAACTATAATAAGGAGTGGGACTCTTATTCAAATAATCATATGTCAGGTGTATTAGAAGCCTTGAATAATAAAATCTTAAAACTCGAAGCTGATTATACCAACGCTAAATCTCTTTTAAATAATTTTATTGATATTGAAAAGGGGTTGCAGGAACTCATTGAAAATATTGATGAAAAAAATATTAAAAATGATGATAAAGTGAAACTTAATGAATACAAGGAAGCCTTGTCTCTGTATCAGTATTCTAACTTTGAAAAAAGGTTCAGAGGGGAACAGGATCATATTAAAGAAAAACTGAAAAAATATTTTATATATTTTAAGGATTCCGACGAAATACTCGATATAGGGTGTGGACGAGGAGAATTTATTGAGATATTAGAAGAAAAGAACAAAAAAGGCATGGGTATAGATATTTCTAAATCCATGTTGAAAATAGCTAAGGGTAAGGACTTAGATTGTAAATATGCTGACGCTTTAGACTTTTTAAAAGGTAAAGCTGACAATTCCATAGGTGGAATATTTTCGTCTCAGGTGATTGAACATTTTACACCTGACTATCTTAGAGAAGTCATTTTAGAAGCTTTCAGAACATTAAAGAGTGGCTCGACAATAATACTTGAAACCGTAAATCCACTCTCTATTTTTGCATTAAGCAGGATTTTTTTTCTTGATGTAACTCATCAAAAACCGCTTCATCCTGAATATATGCGATATTTATTGGAGAGTTCAGGATTTTATGATGTGGATATAATTTATTCTGAAGGAGATTTACAAGATGAAAAATTGGAAACAATTAGTCCTGAAAATGGTATAGCGATGACCTTTAATACAAATGTTGATAAAATTAATAATATGCTTTATTCGTCGGTTGAATATGCAGTAAGAGGTATAAAAAAGTGAGTAATATAAAAAATATAAGAAACTTTTCAATTATAGCCCATATTGATCATGGAAAAACAACTCTATCGGACAGACTGTTAGAGGTAACTAATGCTATTTCCAAAAGAGATATGCAGGCACAGGTTCTTGACTCTATGGACTTGGAGAAAGAGCGAGGAATTACAATTAAGTCTCATTTTGTCAGACTTGAGTATGTTGACCCTGTGTCAAAAGAAAAATATTTTCTAAATCTTATCGATACTCCGGGGCATATAGACTTTACCTACGAAGTTTCCAGATCCCTTGCTGCCTGTGAGGGGGCTTTACTTGTTGTAGATGCCACTCAGGGGGTAGAAGCTCAAACCGTTGCAAATACGTACCTTGCAATGGAAAATGATCTTACACTTATTCCTGTTATGAATAAGATAGATTTGGCGAGTAATGAGCTTGAAAAGGCTTTGGATCAGGTAGAAAGTATTATTGGTATTGATAGAGCAGAGGCAATTAATGTTAGTGCTAAAACCGGTATTGGTATAAATGAACTTATTCCCGCAATAATAGAAAGAATAAAACCACCGGAGGGAGATATAGATAAGCCTTTGAAGGCACTTATTTTTGATTCTTGGTTTGATGAGTATCGTGGAGTTATAATTCTTGTTAAGATAATTGACGGCAAAATTAATAAAAATGATAAGATAAAATTTCTCTCGAATAATGCAACTTACGAAGTTAATGAACTTGGTGTTTTTACGCCTAAGCCGTTTCCTCTTAAATCGTTATCGGTAGGAGAGGTTGGATATATAATAGGTAGTATAAAAAATGTATCGGAAGTTAAAATAGGAGATACTATAACTCATGTTAAGGTTGATAGTATAGAGCCTATGCCAGGATTTAAAGAGCCTCAACCGATGGTTTTTTCAGGATTTTATCCGGGAGAAGGTTCAAGTCATGAGGAGTTAAGAGATGCAATTGAAAAACTTACCTTAAATGACTCTTCCTTTAAGTATGAGCCTGAGACATCACCCGTACTCGGGATAGGATTTAGATGTGGTTTTTTGGGTTTACTGCATAAAGAAATAATACAAGAACGACTCGAACGAGAGTATAATCTTGCTATTGTAACGACTGCCCCTTCCGTTAAGTATAGGGTTACCAGTAAAAAGAAAGAGGTTTTTGAAATAGAATCTCCTGCCGGTTTACCTGAACCTCAAAATTTAGAAATGATAGAGGAACCGTATATTGAGGCAATAATTATTACCCCCGAAGAGTATCTTGGAAATATAATAAAGCTTTTGCAAAACAGAAGAGGAATTCATAAAAAAATGGATTACATCAGCTCCGAAAGAGTACATCTTACCTACGATCTTCCTCTTGCGGAGGTGCTTTATGATTTTTTTAATAAATTAAAGTCAATATCACGAGGTTATGCGTCTTTTGATTATGAATTTAAGACTTATGTAGAATCGCCTCTGATAAAACTCGACATA
>CAYOTE010000225.1:0-4019 GCA_964406785.1 uncultured Clostridia bacterium | reverse complement strand
CGTGTGCCCGATGGGATTAGAGCCATATCTATTGGAAAAACTATCGGAAAAAGAAAATTATGAGGAATGTTTGGTACAAGACATAGTTGATTGTATTGAATGTGGTTCCTGTAGTTATACCTGTCCTTCGTCAAGACCTCTTCTTGACTATATAAGGTTGGGAAAGGGTAATGCGATGGGAATTTTAAGGGAAAGGAGTAAAAAATGAATCAAAAATTAACGATATCACTCTCTCCACATATAAAAAACAATGAATCTGTTAGTAAGATTATGTGGGGTGTCGTGATTGCATTAATGCCCGCACTGGTTGTTTCAGTCTATTTTTTTGGCATCAGTGCTCTAAAGGTTGTTGTCCTTGGAATGGCTTTTTGTATAGGACTTGAATTTGTGATACAAAAATTTATTACAAAGGGAAAAATAACGGCGTTTGACGGTAGTGCGGCTATTACGGGTCTGTTATTAGCCTTTAATGTTCCAAGTAGTATTCCGTGGTGGCAACTTTTTGCAGGCTCTGTGCTGGCAATAGCCGTTGCAAAATTCACCTTTGGCGGACTGGGTAAAAACCCTTTCAATCCGGCTTTAATCGGAAGAGCCTTTATGCTTGCAAGTTTTCCCGTGCATATGACAAGTTGGCCTAAACCGCTTGAGAGTTTATGGAGTTTTACCGATGCTGCAACAAGTGCAACACCTCTTGGCATTCTTGCCGAAAAGGGAGCTGCCGCAGCCGGACATATTTCCGTACTTGACCTCTTTATTGGAAAGGTTGGTGGTTCCATCGGAGAAATATCAGCAGCAGCCATTTTATTAGGTGGCGTATATATGTTATACAAGAAGATAATTACATGGCATATTCCTGTTATTTATCTTGCCTCTCTTGCAGGATTTACAGGTATATTCTGGCTCGTTAATCCTGAAAAATTTGCAAATCCGATTTTTCATATTTTTGCAGGTGGTGCAATGCTCGGTGCATGGTTTATGGCAACGGATATGGTAACAAGCCCTATGACAGTCAAGGGGCAGATAATATTTGCCGTTGCCGGTGGGATACTTTGCGGAGTTATAAGGCTGTATGGCTCTTACCCCGAAGGTTGTTCCTACTCAATATTGATAATGAATGCGTTTGTGCCTTTAATAGATAAGGTTACTACTCCAAAGAGATTTGGAAAGGAGGTAAATTATGGCTGAAAAAAAGAAGATGGAATCTACCTTTCTTAATATGGTAGTTGTTTTAACCCTTATTGCAGTTATTTCGGCTTTTGCACTCGGATATGTTTACACAATTACAAAAGAGCCCATAGAAAAAGGAAAAATAGCAAAGAAGAATTTAGCTGTTAAAACCGTTTTACCTCCCTTTAAGACAAAGGAAGAAAAGAAATTCGGTGACTCTACAATATACGTTGCTAAGGACGATGCAGGTAATTATGTAGGTGCGGCTATTGAGACAAAGGCATTAGGCTTTAATGATGATGTCAAATTAATGGTTGGCTTTGATAAGGATGATAAAATAGTTAAAATATCCGTTGTTGATCAAAAAGAGACTCCGGGGCTTGGAACTAAGATGGATGAAAGCAAATTCAAAGATCAGTTCAACGGCAAGGATTTATCAAAATTCAAATCAACGGTAACAAAGGATGGCGGAGATGTTGAAGCAATAACGGCTGCAACGATAAGCTCACGTGCATTTTCAAAGGCAGTTAAACTTGCATATCATAATTTACAATTAAATAAACCTAAATTCCTAAAGTCATCAGCCAAAGAAGAGGCAAAGGAAACGGTAGAAAAAGAAAAAGATAATAAGGAAATTGAGATTAAAACCGAAGAAATATCGGAGAAAAAAACATTTGCCGAAAAAGGAGGGAAGAAATGAATCTTAAAAAAGAGTTTATAAGAGGGTTTATTAAAGAGAACCCCGTGTTTGTTCTTCTTCTCGGAATGTGTCCGACGCTTGGTGTTACGGGAAGTGCAAAAAACGGGCTTGGAATGGGGCTTGCAACAACCGCCGTTCTCATTAGCTCAAATATTGTTATTTCATTGATAAAGAATTATATTCCCGAAAAGGTTAGAATTCCGTCATTTATAATAGTTATAGCAAGTTTCGTAACGGTAGTTGAATTATCTATGCAGGCATTTGTACCTGAGCTGTACAAGGCACTGGGGCTATTTATTCCTCTAATAGTTGTCAACTGTATTATTCTCGGACGTGCCGAGGCTTTTGCTTCAAAACACGGTGTATATGAGTCGGCTATTGACGGACTTGTTATGGGACTTGGCTTTGCCTTTGCCCTAACCTTATTAGGCTCAACTCGTGAGATACTCGGAAACGGCTCTATTTTTGAAATTAAATTGGTCGCAAAAAACGCAACAACAATGTTGCTCTTTATCCTACCTCCCGGAGCATTTATAGTCTTGGGGTTCTTAACGGCATTGATAAATAAATTAAGCGGTAAAAAATCATAGAGGAGTCAGAATATGGAATATTTTAATTTAATTATAATAGCAATTTTTGTAAATAATGTAGTACTTGTTCAATTTCTTGGGATATGTCCCTTTCTTGGTGTAAGTACAAAGGTATCGACTGCTGCCGGAATGTCCGCTGCCGTCATGTTTGTTATGACTCTTTCTACAATAGTTACATATGTCATTCAACAATTTATCTTAAATGCCCTTGGCTTGGGATTTTTGCAAACAGTAACATTTATTTTAGTTATAGCGGCTCTGGTTCAAATGGTTGAGTTGGTGCTAAAGAAGGTAAGCCCTGTTCTTTATCAGGCACTTGGTGTGTTTTTACCTTTAATAACTACTAACTGTGCAATCTTAGGTGTTGCCATTCTTGTAATAAAAAAAGATTTCAATCTTGTTCAAGGTACTGTATTTGCCATATCAACCTCATTGGGATTCGGATTGGCATTGGTTATATTTGCAGGAATAAGAGAGCGATTAGATATGTATGAGACACCCAAGGCTATGAAAGGTGCTCCGATAGCCTTGATTACGGCAGGATTATTATCTCTTGCATTTATGGGCTTTTCAGGGATGAAATTTTAAGAATGGTTTTATCCCTTTTCTGTTAAATATACACCGAACAGAACTGCAATAGAACCTATAATTAAGGTAAGACCGATAATTTCACCTATGAATACAGCGGCAAAGATTTGTGTCGTAGGTGGAATTGCGTAAAGATACACTCCAACCTTTTGAGATTCACTATGCTCTAATGCGTAAAAATATAATAATGTAGCAAGGAAAGAACACGTAACTCCTAAAAATAATACTGCCATCCAAGCTTTCATCGGTACATTCGTCAGTATTACGGAACTTGTATATAAATCATAAAGTCCAACGGGAGTCATATACACGGTGCCTATTATTGTAATAATCATTGTAAGATTTAGAGCTCCGGTTTTTTCTGTCATTTTCTTACCCAAAACTGTAAATATTCCCCACATTGAAATACTTGTAAAGACAAGAATATCTCCCAAAAGATGCCCTTTAAGATTGAAATTTAAGATTGTATCAAAGCCAATTACCGTCAAAACACCTATTAAGGCAAGTAAAATACCAATGAATTTTTTAAAACTCAGCTTTTCTCCAAGAAAAATAATTGCAATTGCAGTAATTGTAAGCGGAGCGGTAACGGCATAAAGACTGGCATTAGAGGCAGTGGTATATTGAAGTCCTATTGTTTGCAAAGAATAATGCAATCCCGACCCAAACAGGCTAAGAACTACCATATTAAAAAGCCATTTTCCACCCTTGAAATTAAATCGTTCTTTTTTTAAATACATCCATATCAAAAAACAAACAGACGATACAGCCAATCGTACAAACACAACAAATAGCGGTGGTAACGACTCAAGAGACACCTTTGTAGCAATAAAAGATATAGCCCAAAAAAATACCGCAACAACCAATGCACCATGAATTTTATAATTAATAGTTTTATTCTTCATATAACACAAGTATATCAAAATAATGAATATCGGTAAATAAAAACCCCAAAATCCAATTTTAGAACCAAA
>CAYOTE010000224.1:0-4022 GCA_964406785.1 uncultured Clostridia bacterium | reverse complement strand
GATATCATTCGCATTTTAACCGACTCGTTAAGTAAAAACAAAAATTCCTCTTTTAATTCGCCAAACGATTTTTCTCTTCTGTTCTCTTCTAAATTTTCAGTTAAATTCCAATATTTTTTTATTTTAATTTCATCGTTTTCATACAGAATATAATGTCCTGCCGGTAATTTTTTAATTGATTTAAAGATAGAAAAAGGTGCCGGGATATATTCAAGTGTAAAGAAAAAATCAACTGCCTCTCTATTCAAATCTTTATCTATATCGGGATATTGTAAAATAGTTTTTAGCTCAGAACCAAAAATTAAATTCTTATTTGGCATTAAAGAATAATAAAGAGGTTTTATACCAATATGATCTCTTGCAATAAACAAACTATCCTTTTTTATATTATAAATAGCAAAGGCAAACATACCTCTTAATTTATTAACAAAATTAGCACCATACTCCTCATAGAGATTTACAATTACTTCGGTATCCGTTGCTGTTCTGAACTTATAACCTTTTTTTATAAGTTCATTTCTTAATTCCATAAAATTATATATCTCACCGTTAAAGGTAATCCAATTATTCTTGGAATATGAGGGCAAAGGCATATGCCCTGAATTTAAATCAATAATACTTAAACGCTTAACAGCAAGCCCTACTCTTTTATTATAATAAAAGCCTTCATCGTCGGGACCTCTATGAATGATTTTATCATTCATTTTTTTCAATACCTTTTCATCGCCAAGAGGCATTGACTGAATAAATCCGCAAATTCCACACATTTTAATACACCGGTTCAATTAAAGAAAAAACACCAAGCTTTCGTTTATCATCCTTAGGATTATGTTCAAAACGTGGAGATATCCAATTATCGGATTTAACACTTAAATAATACACAAAACGATTTTTCATTTTTAAGCCCTTAATATTTTTAAAACATATTTCAACAAATCCATTTCCGGTCTTTCCTTCAATTGTTTTATTCTCAATTCTAAAAGAAAATTTATTTCTTTTTATTTTACTCCATAGTCTTACATAGAATTTTTTTACCGGTTTTTTCGTTGCCAAAAAGAACTCTAAACGACTATCTGCATTTGTCCAAAATTTATTTTCCTCAACCTTATGATAATTATCGTTAAGAAAATATATCCAATATTTAACAGGCTGCCCCTGTCTGTTTGAGAAACTTATATACTTACCAAATGCTCTTGGATTCTCGTTAGTTGGTAGTTTATCATACTGTGTCTTCTCGGGGGGGAAAAGACTAACAGGGAAAGATATTCCTGTATATCTTGCATACGAAGATCTATGATTTGCATCAACATAGGTACCGGATAAAAACACTAAAGCAATAATAAAAGGCAATAATGAAAACTTGAAAATTCTTTTTTTAAATCCTAAAAAGAAAAAAAGAGGAAAAATATTTAAAAAATATCTATTTCCTACCGAACCGCTACCGCCAAAGTAATTATCAGGTGCAAGTATCAAATAGGTTAAGACACCTACACAAATAGATAAAAGCACGAATATATCCGAAGGTACTTTTCTTTGAAAGAAAAATAATAAAAATACAAATACAGCCGGAAAGAAATATATAAAAATACCGGTAAACCTACCGAAAATAAAATAAAAAAGATTTAAGATTATTACCTTAGGAGATATATAAAATCGTTCCCAGTAGTCATCAAAACTCATTTTAAAACCATCTTCAAAACTATACGGTTTAACAGTTACACCCTTCATGATATTTCCCTCTTTATCCTCTGGAAATTCAAAGGGATACTTGCCATGAAAAGCTTTTCTGTTTCCACCCATAAAGAGTTTATAATTCCACTCTCCCGTTTGATAACAATAAAAACCCGACATCACGCCAAAAAGTATAATAGACATAATTGAAATAATTATAAATTTCTTCCACTCCTTCCTATAAAGCAAAATCAAATAAATTATTCCAATTGCAAAAACATTATACGGTTTGGAAAGGGCAGATAAACTAAAAAAGAAAGGTGAAATAAAAAATAAGTACTTGTTTTTAAACGGATAAAAGAAAAAGAACAATGCCGCAAACAGGACAAAAAAATTAAACAGGTCGGCAGTCATCCACCATATATAAATAGGTAATACGGTTGCTAAGACAAAACCGGAGGAAAAAATCAAACTATTAACTTCCGAATGATAGCTGTTCAATAATTTATATCCCATAAATACTGCAAAAAAAACCAAAAGCCCGTTAAACAAAAGAATTCCGTTTAGTCCGAATACTCTGAAAAAGGGTGCCACGAATAGAGGATAAATATAAGATTTTGCAAAGAATATTTTTCCGTCCTTTGTCTTTTTTAAAAAAAGCCCCATAGGACCGCCTGGGAAATACTCCCGAATTCTATTTATATCCTTTCTCTTATATTCCAAGTCATAGTCAAATGCTAAACTTTGAATTACGGAAAAGTACGATGACTCATCCGAAAAAAAGCCGAACCTCTGCCTTTTCGCAATATCAATAGAAAAGGAAAAAAAAATTACAGCTATAAGAAATAGAATAAAAAAATACCTTACCTTTTTATCCACAAATTTTTATTATATAATTAGAAACTGGCTATTGCCTTATCTTCATCTTCAAAAGTTTCAAAAACAGTAATTAATTTTGTAACGGAAAGTAAATCTTCAACCTTTTGTGTAAGATTAATAATCTTGATAGTTCCACCTTTTTTTTTAACTGATGTATAAGAACGTACGACTTCTCCAAGTCCAGTAGAATCAAGGTATGGAACTTCAGCAAAATTCAATAATACTTTAAGCTCTTTATTTTCAACAAGACTATTAATTTCATTCCTCAAAGTATCAATACCGTCTCCAATAAGAATTTTTCCCTTCAAATCAATAATTATGACACCGTCTTTTTCTCTTCTTGATAACTTCATACCATTTCTCCTTATATTATATTTTAACTTTCTATAGTCAAGGATATCATATTAACAAGCATTATTCAACTTCAAATGACAAAAAAAACCTTATTCCACCATTTATAATATTGACACTCATCCTTTGCATCCACTTTACATATTCTTGCCCACCCATAGCCCCCATAGCAATAAGTTTTCTAAGACTATTTACGGTTATCTTATTACTTTTATCATCATTGGAAATCAACCTGATATCTATATTCCATATTTTTTTTGTACTATCAATTTTACCTTCAATATTTTTAATAATTTCTAATTTCATCTTAAAATTTTCATTTTTTTGTTCAAGCAGATTTTTAAAAAACTGTGGAGATTCAAAATAAAAAGAAAATATAGGTTGTCTTCTAATAATTTTCAATGCTGATTTAAACTTAATTTTTGACGAAATATTTTTTTTATTATCTAAATAGATTAGACTATATTTAATAATTTTTTTTCTTTTTCCCAACAGTATAGTACGATTATCAAGCATAAAAATACTGTAACCATAAAAGCTTTTTCCTAAATCAATTATTATCTTACCCTTTAAAGATTTTCTCTTTAATTTTACTTTCAAACGTTTTTTTAATACCGAAAGAATAGCTTTAGATAATTTATTAGTATCATATAGTAATTTTACAATAATTACACTATCAGAAATAAGCTTGTTTGACAAATAATTAATTTTACCTGGCTTGGAAATCACCATATATCTTAAATTACTTTTCGTATCTATTTCCCCATTTTTCATTATGTTAAATAATATTTTTATAAATTTTTTTATACCTTTATTTTTTTTTATAAAACTAAGTTCATTAATTTCATCATAATTGTATAATTGAAATATTTTTTTTATGTTTATTGCTACTAAACTCTTTGTCTCATAAGGGACAAAAACAATCCCGATATCATAATTAAAGTCAGCATAGACAACTCCGGCTACACTTATGAGCAAACAAAATATGATTATAAATTTTCCAAGTTTCTTCAACATATTAAATCTCTATGGATGATTTTATCATATAATAAAAAAAAAAGCATTATACTCAAAAAAACTTGATTTTTTATCAAAGATGAAAAAAATATTAAAAAAAGAAA
>CAYOTE010000223.1:0-4026 GCA_964406785.1 uncultured Clostridia bacterium | reverse complement strand
A
The DNA here is from genome assembly GCA_964406785.1 of uncultured Clostridia bacterium. Lineage (GTDB taxonomy): Bacteria > Acidobacteriota > Aminicenantia > UBA2199 > UBA2199 > JAOZTV01. The sequence continues at coordinate 4,025 of CAYOTE010000223.1, read as the reverse complement.
CTTTAATAGACCTATTGAAGTCGAAAAATCAGGAGTATTAACCTTATCTATTAAACCGCCAACACCACCCGGAGTACCTAATCTTATAGGTGCATCATAAATTTCATCGGCAACCTCATGTAAGTCTTTCAATAAAGAAGTTCCTCCGGTAATAACAATTCCTGCATTAATTCTCTTATCTAAACCACTCTTACCTAATTCTCTTTTTATTATTTCAAAAATTTCCTCAGCTCTCGGTCTTAATATTTGAGGTAATAGAGATACCGAAATCATTCTCTTCTTATTTCCACCAACGCTGGGTGTTTCAAAATTCTCATCCTGTAAATCGGGATTTAGCCCCAAACCGTACTTTCGTTTTATTTTTTCAACCACATCTGCCTGTGCCCTGATACCTACCCTGAGATCTCCGGTAAAATGAGCACCGCCAACAGGAAAAGATTTTGCATAACTTAATGCACCTTTCTCAAAAACAGAAAAATCCGTTGTCCCCTCACCAATATCAATAAGAGCCACACCAAGATCCTTTTCGTCCTCGGTTAAAACAGACTCTGCCGTGGCAATATGTGATAAAACAACATTACTGACATTGATTTTTGCCCTCTTCAATGCGGTAAGTAAATTATTTAAAGCGGTTTTTGTCGCAGTAACAACAACAACATAAACATCAAGACTACTACCTATCATACCTATCGGATCTTTTATATCTTCTTGAGAATCAACAATAAATTCTCGTGTAAGGATATGAAGTATCTCTCTATCTTGAGGTAAAAGCATTCCACTTCCGTGCTTAACTGCTCTATCAACATCCTCCCTTGATATCTCACTATTTCGTCCCGAAATATTAATACTGCCCTTACCTGTTCTCGTCTCAATATGGGCACCGGATATATTTACAAAGGCAGACTCAATTTCAACTCCTGCCGTAAGTTCAGCTTCTTTAACAGATTTTTTTATATCTTCAACAGTAGATGTCATATCGACAATAACACCCTTTCTAATACCTCTGGATTCAGCCACACCATAACCGATAACTTCAATTGTCTCACTGCCTTCACCATTGACCTGTCCGATAACAGTACAAATTTTACTAGTACCAATATCAATCCCAACAATAAAATTGTTTTTCATCTTATTTTAAGCCCTCCTCAGGATAACTTACCGTAATTTCACCCATTTTTTACATCCTCTTTTACGTACTCAAAATATATTCTATCTTCAAATCTCATATCTATTGAGATGATTTTCATATACTTTAATACTTCTTTTTTTCTTAATTTAAAGAAGTAACCAATCTTTTTTTTAAAATCTTTAACCCCGGGAAACACCTTTATATTATCTCCCTTTAGCTTTAACAAAATTCCAAATGGTTTTTTTATACTAATATATTCAATCTTATCTTTTATTGATTTAAACTCATCAACATAAGGAATAAGTTCTTCAATATTGTTTTTAGAAACACCTCTAACAATAAGAAGATTATTGTCTATATCTTTACCACAATCCAAAATAACACCCTCTTTATCAATTATACTCCATTTTTTATTAAATTTAAATTGAAGTATAGGTATTCTTTTTGTAAATGATATTTTTATACTTGAAGGCAATAATCTATTAATGCTCACATCTTTAACCTGACCTATATTCATCAATTCGCCTCTCATTTTACCAAGATTAGCACCAAGTATATTACCTCTGTATTGCATTAATATATCTTTTATTTGATTTTGATTAATATGGCTACTATTTTCTAAAATATACGTATTTATATTGAGTTTTTTCCAAGTCATTATAAACTTACCGAAATAGAATATTCCTACAGCTATTAGAGAAAAAATCATTATTATTAAAATTATATGCACACCCTTTAGTCTTATCTCTTTTATTTTTCTGTTTCTCTTTATAACCTTATTATTATGCCTGAGAAATTCAAGTTTATTATTATTTAAACTATATGTTGCCATATTCATTATTTTTCTTTCCTTTCCATAATTTCGGCAAACTTATGTGCATACACTGATAAATCACCCGCTGATAAAAAAGCTACCGCATCCCCCTCTTCTATTTCACGTTCAAGCCATATAGAAATTTTATCAAGCTCATCAATGTATAAAACATCCTCAAATCCAAAACTTTTTATTTGTTCTGCAAGAATATTCCCGCTAACAGTCTCTATTTCTTCCTGATTGGCAGAATAAAGTCTTGCAATTACCAATTTATCAACACCCGTAAATGCCTTTTTGAACTCGTTCATCAGTATTTTCAATCTTGTAAATCTATGTGGCTGAAATATAACAATAATCCTTTTATATTTTCCGTTTTTCAAGGCCTCTATTGTAGCTCTTATTTCAGTAGGATGATGAGCATAATCGTCTATAACAAGATACTTCTTATTATAAAAAACGACCTGAAACCGTCTATCGGGAAGATAAAAATTATTTAAACCCGCCTTAATATATTTCATGTCGATACCCGTTTCAAAGGCAGCACCAATTGCAGCAAGTGCATTTTCAATATTATGTTTACCGGTTGTATTAAGTTTAATTTTCCCGTATTGTTTACCTCTTATTATTAAATCAAAAACCGAATTAAAAGCACTCTGCTCTATCTTTTCCGCTCTTATATCACAGTTATCATCAAAACCAAAACTTACTGCTTTTTTCTTTAAATTTTGACGAATAACATTGCTATATTTACAACCTGAATTAAAAATAACAGCACCGTAAAAAGGTATCTTATTACCAAACTCAGTAAACGCTTCTAAAAGTTTTTCTATTGTCCCGTAATGGTCTAAGTGATCGTTTTCAATATTTGTAATGACCGCAATAGTAGGAAATAGTCTTAAAAAACTTCCATCAGACTCATCAGCCTCTGCAATCAAATATTCGGAATCTCCTAATTTTGCACCGCTCTCCTCTGTCTTTAACTTCCCGCCAACAACGTATGTCGGATCTTTACCCGCTTCATTAAATATACTTGCCAACATTGAGGTCGTGGATGTTTTCCCATGTGTCCCAGCAACGGCAATGGAGAATTTCAACCGCATCAACTCCGCAAGCATTTCTGCCCTTGGTATTACAGGAATTCCCATTTCCTTTGCTTCCTGTACCTCAACATTATCGTCATTGACTGCACTTGAATAAACCAATGTTTCAGCCTGTTGTATGTTTTTTTTATCATGACCTAAAAATACATCAATCCCTATTTTCTTTAATCTTTTTACCGGTTCATTTTCAGCAATATCCGAACCGGAAACAACAAAGCCCATATTATGTAAGACTTCTGCTATACCACTCATTCCGGCACCACCAATCCCTGCAAAAAATATCTTCTTTATTTTACTATAATTATTCATTATTCATCACTCATTTAATAAGACAATTTTCCTATGCCTTGAAACATTTAATATGATACCACAAATCAATAGAGTCCCTATAAGTGAACTCCCTCCGATTGATATAAAGGGAAGCGGAATGCCCTTAGTTGGAAACAATCCTATTGTAACCGAAATATTAATAAAAGCCTGGGCAACAATAAGAAAGGTCAAACCTGTTACAAGCAAATAAGTATGCCTGCTTCCTGAAAATTTAGCAATTGCAATCCCCCTTATTAAAAAAACAGACAATAATACCAAAAGCAATAAGGCTCCTATTAATCCGATTTCTTCGGCTATAATTGAAAAAATAAAGTCAGTATAAGCGTAGGGGAGAAAATAAAGTTTTTGAGTAGAGTTACCAAGCCCCTGCCCAAACACCCCACCCGAGCCAACTGCATATATGGATTGAGCAGCCTGAAATCCTACCGTTGTATAATATTTTTCAGGATCTAAGAATGCAAGAATCCTTCTTAGTCGTTCTGGATTTAGCATGATTATGATAACAGAAAATGGCACTAATACCAAAAATGAAGAAAAAAGATACCGCAACTTTAATCCGGATATGAACAAAAGAATAAATACTATTAAAAGAATGAGAAAAAAACTACCGTAATCAGGCTCCTTTAATATCAATAATTCAATACCTAATACA
>CAYOTE010000222.1:0-4043 GCA_964406785.1 uncultured Clostridia bacterium | reverse complement strand
TCCTGTTTTCGCAAATAATAAATGAAGTATTGTAACTATAATAAATAAATAACTTGCAAGACTATATTTAGTAAATACTAATTTATATTTCTCAATAAGTTTTAATAGAAGAAAAAAAACAATAAGTAATAAAACAAGAATGTGTATATTATAAATAACCTGTCTCATTCCATTATAAAGAAACAATAAAATACTTTTGATAGAAAAAGGGTCAAAAGTTTTCCCCTTTAACAGAATAGAATTAGGAATAAAATACCATCCCTTCAATACTGATATTATTCCGTATATTATCACCGGTAAGGTCCCTGATACAAAAAACAAACACGCCTTGAAAAATTCAGTTTTAATTAATAAGAAAAGCGTAATGGCACCAATTAAAAATAAACCTTCATACCTTGTGCTAACCAATAGAAAAGCCATTACATATACGTATATAGGCAGTTTTTTTATAATGATATCCGGCTTGTTTTCAAAACTCATTGAATTTATTAATCCTAATACGAGCATTAAACTTAGTATAATTTGAAGAATATGCTCTAAGCCTGTCATGACAAGGTACGGCAGGGGAATAAAGTATATAAATGCTATAAGTATTGTCGTTTTAGACAAATTTGAAAACTCTCGAAAACGAAGAAAATAAAAAAGTATTAGAATCAAAATTGATGCAAAGAAAAAGTTTAATAATAGTGGCGTTAATTCACTTACTCCGAATATATAGTAGAAAAACGACAATAATAATGTCCAAAGAGGTGAAGATGATGAGGGTGTAAATTCATATTTTGTTACTCCGAATACACCGTCTTTTGCAAAATGCTTTGCAATAGCCATATGAATATAGGCATCATCCAAAGTATATATCACGTGACCATCATTGAGATTCATTGAAGAATTTAAGGGAATAAAAATAGATATCCATAATATCGTCATTGCAATTATAAGCGGTAATGTTTTATTAAAATTAAGTATAAGATTATTCTTTGTCATTATTTTCCTCATCTTTGGTTTTAAGAGTGTCAATGATGCTTTTTAGTTGATTTTCCGCATCAATCACTCCGTGGTTCATTAGAGCTATTGCCGTGTTTGTATTTTCTTTAAGCGTATCGGAAACGGGCGTTCGCAATAGTTCTCTCATTAATTGTATTCCCATTCTATAGTATCTTATTAATGCACCCTCATCAATTTTTATCATGACAATGATTTCTTCAAAGGGTCTTTCTTTCATCCATTCCGAGAGTGGTGCCGATAAATCATAATAGCATCTCTTTGATAATTCTTTTATTTTATGTCTCTTTTCAACCCTGTGAATTCTGTTTATGGTTTCGCTTGTATGAAATCGAATGTTTTTATAATTTTCTGATAAGTGTGGCATTCTTGCACCCGGTTTTGGTTCAAAGACAATCGACAGGATTAAGACTGCTATCTCTTCGTAATCAAGTGTCTCTAAAATACCCTCATCGTACAATTCCGAAAGAATTAAACCATATCCGTGAACTACCTTGGCAAATTCACCCTTTGAGGTCAACTTATTATCCGTAATATATCCAAGCTCTTTAAGTACGTTTAATCTTGAACTCATCTGATCGTAACGTATCGAAGGTTTACTGTTTTTTGTTTGAAAATGATGAAATGATAATTTATATATATCTAAAAGTTTATCCCCATAGGTTTCATATAGATTTAAAATTGTTGAAAATGTTGCATTAAATTTACTTATTATGGGCTCGGGATTCCCCGTATCCAAACGATATAATTCATCAAAAGCAATATTAAATGGATTAACAAAACTATACACATAACCCCGCAAATCTATTCCCCTTCTTCCTGCTCTGCCCGACATCTGTAAAAAATCTCTCGTCTTTATCAGACGAAATGATCTATCGTATCTTTTCTTTAACTCATCAATAACAACAGAACGAGCCGGCATATTTATTCCTAAGGCAAAGGTCTCCGTCGTGAAAATAACTCGTATTAATTTTTTAGAAAATAACTGCTCTATAACCTCTTTTTGAATGGGTAAAATTCCTGCATGATGATACGCAATACCGTTTTTTATCAACTTCCTTAAATTTATTATACGTTCCGAATCTGATATATCAAATTTATCACAGAGATAATCAAAATATTGCAATGCCTCATTTTGATCATCGGAATTATTAAAAAAATTTATTACGCTGTTGGACTTTGCCAGTTCCTCCGCTCTTTTTCTGCTGAATGTAAAATAAATAACGGGAGTCCTTTCTTTTTTCTTAAGCGACCTAAGCAATTTTGCCGTTTTTGAATAAGAATTTTTAAATTCATCCTTTAAATTATAGTAATCTTCCTTACTTAAATAATTATCTTTTTTAACATATCCGTATTTTTTGAGTTTATTCAAATCACCCGTTATTTTCCCACAACAGTAATAATAGTAATTAAGAGGAATGGGACGCTTTGTCTCAATTACAACCTTAACCTCATTAGAATGAATTGAACGAATCCAGCTTGCAAATTCGTTGATATTAGGAATAGTCGCAGACAGACCTATGAATTTGAAATGTTTCGGCATAAAGATTAAAGATTCTTCCCACACCGTTCCCCTGCTAATATCATCAAGATAATGTATTTCATCAAATATAATCATAGTGTAATCTTCAAAGCTATGATTATCTCCCAATATCCTATTCTTAAATATCTCCGTTGTCATTATTAACAGAGGTGCATTGGTATTTATTGATACATCACCTGTAATAATACCAACCATGTCAGGAAATATATCTTGAAATTCTCTGTATTTTTGATTTGATAATGCCTTTATGGGTGCCGTATAAATTATTTTTTTACCCTCTATAAGAGATTGTTCAATTGCATATTCGGCAATAATAGTCTTTCCCGCACCGGTAGGAGCAGCAACCAAGACAGAATGATTGGCTTTTATTGCGTCAATCGCTTCAATTTGGAACTTATCCAATTCAAAACCATGAAATGTAATTATTGATTGGGTTTTATTTGTTTGCATTTAATTTACCGTCATTATCGGCACTGAGTTGACCACAGGCAGAGTTTATCTCCTTCCCTTTTGACCATCTAATGGTTACGGTATATCCTTTCTTATAGAGAATATCGCTAAATTTATCAACTTTTTTAGGAACAGGTGATTTAAAATTAATACTTTTATTTTCATTATAGGGAATTATGTTTACCTTGCAAGGTATTCCATATATTAGTTTTGATAATAGCAAGGCATCATCAATAGAATCGTTAATTCCCTTTATCATTACATATTCAAATGTAACACGATGAACTCTCTTTTTTGTCTTAAAATACTTTAAAATAGGTGCAATAGGTTCTTTTTTTGAGATAGGCATTAATTTTTCTCTACTCTTTTGACTTGAACTATTCAAAGAAAAACTTATCTTTATCTTAGGAAAGTCATTTTCCAATTGTGCTATCTGTTTTAAAAACCCCGAAGTGGAAACCGTTATATTTCTCTGTGAAATATTAAGACCATTTTCAGCCGTTATAATAAGCATAGCCTTTTTTAAATTTTCATAGTTTAGAAGTGGCTCTCCCATTCCCATAAAAACCAAATTTAATTTTTTCTTATAATCACCGAGTTCTCGCTTTAAAAGAATAATTTGATTGAGTATTTCACCTGAAGTTAAATCTCTATAAAATCCCATCTTGCCCGTAGCACAAAACGCACATTTTAAAGAACATCCAACCTGAGACGATATGCAAAAGGTATAATGTTCACTCTCTTTTATCAGAACTGACTCTATTAATAATCCGTCACTTAGGGCAATTAAAAAATTTTTAGTTCCGGTACTGTCTTTTTCGACTTTAACAATTGAATTTAGTTCCGTCTTAAATTTACTGCTTATTAATTCTTGATTTTTTTTGCTTATATTTGTCCACTGTCTTATATCAGACTCATTTTTACAGTACAACCAACCGAATATTTGAGTAGCAACAAAGGGCTTAATGCCTAAGTCAATAATATTTTCGGAAAGTTCTTCAAAGCCTAAATCATAAATTGATGTCATTTTGTTTTTTATTTTCATAGT
>CAYOTE010000221.1:0-4081 GCA_964406785.1 uncultured Clostridia bacterium | reverse complement strand
TTACTCATGTATGTATTTTATTAAAAAAAATATAAAAAGTAAATAGTTTGATAATATTATTTTGAATAGAAAATATACGTTTTGTCATTTTATTTTCGATGTTGATAACGATGTACTAAGATATATCTTATATTAAAAGTGTTAAATAGTTGACAAATTTGTAAATTTGCATTATACTAACATCGGCTAAACCGAATACTCAGATTTAAGCCGTAAAAAATAAAAGGAGGGATTCGGGTCTAATAAACTTGAATTACATTAAAAAATGGGAAAAATAATAGGTATTGACCTTGGGACTACAAACTCCTGTGTTGCAGTTATGGAGAAAGGGGAATCTAAAATTATTCAAAATTCAGAAGGTGGGAGGACAACTCCTTCCGTAGTTGCGTTTACAAAAGACGGAGAAAGACTGGTTGGGCGAGTTGCAAAAAACCAATCGGTTACAAATCCTGAAAATACAATTTATTCTATAAAAAGGTTTATGGGACGGAGATTTGATGAAGTAAATGAAGAAATTAAAATGGTGCCGTACAAGGTTGTTAAAGGACCAAAGGGTGGCGCAAGGGTTGATGCAAACGGGAAACAGTTTTCGCCTCCTGAGATATCAGCTTTAATCCTTCAAAAGTTGAAAGATGCGGCTGAAGATTATCTTGGAGAAAAGGTTACTGAAGCTGTTATAACGGTTCCTGCTTATTTTAATGATTCACAGAGGCAGGCAACAAAGGATGCTGGAAAAATTGCAGGTCTTGAGGTGAAAAGAATTATAAATGAGCCTACGGCCGCAGCACTTACTTATGGTATGGATAAAAAGAATGATCAGTTGATTGCAGTATATGATTTCGGTGGTGGAACTTTTGATATATCAATTCTTGAAATTGGAGAAAATATTGTTGAGGTTAAGTCAACTAATGGTGATACTCATCTTGGTGGAGATAATATTGATCAAACATTAATAGATTGGATAATATCTGAATTTAAAAATGATCAGGGTATTGATTTGTCTAAGGATAATATGGCTCTTCAAAGACTTAAAGAGGGAGCAGAAAAAGCTAAGATTGAATTGTCAAATGCTATGGAAACAGAGATAAATCTTCCGTTTATTACTGCTGATGCTTCGGGGCCCAAACATCTTGTAAAAAAGCTTACGAGATCAAAATTTGAACAACTCGTTGGTGATTTATTAAAGAAAAGTATTGAACCTTGTAAAATTGCCATTAATGATGCCGGTGTCTCTGTCTCGGAAATAAAGGAAGTTATTATGGTTGGTGGTTCTACGAGAATCCCAATGGTACAGGCACTTGTAAAAGACTTTTTTAAACAAGAGCCTAATAAGGGAGTAAATCCCGATGAAGTTGTTGCCGCCGGTGCGGCAATACAGGGTGGTGTTCTTGGTGGAGAAGCTAAAGACATTCTTTTATTAGATGTAACACCTCTTTCTCTTGGAATTGAAACTTTAGGTGGAATTTGTCATAAACTTATTGAGAAGAATACAACTATTCCTACTAAAAAGACTGACATCTTTTCAACAGCTCAGGATAATCAGCCAAGTGTTGAGATTCATATTTTACAAGGTGAAAGAGAAATGGCTAGGGACAATAGAACCTTGGGTAAATTTAATTTATCGGAAATTCCGCCTTCACCAAGAGGCGTACCTCAAATTGAAGTTACATTCGATATTGATGCCAATGGTATATTAAATGTTTCTGCTAAGGATCTTGCAACGAATAAACAACAGGCAATTACAATAACATCTTCGTCAGGACTCTCAGATGATGAAATCGAAAAGATGGTAAAGGATGCTGAGAAGCATTCGGAAGAGGACAGGAAGAGAAAAGAAGACATTGAAAACAAAAACAAGTTGGATCAGTCTGCCTACGGTCTTGAAAAACTTATTAAGGAAAATAAGGATAAAATCCCTGAAGATATGTCTAAAGAGGCTGAAGATATCATAAAAAATGCAAGAGAGGCTGTAGAGAGTGGCGATGACAGCAGAATAAAAGCCGAAGTAGAAAAGATTGATCAGTTTACTGCCAAACTATCACAGGATATGTACAAGAATGCAGGTCCGACTGATACAGGTGCAACAAATGAACAAGCTGAAAACGGTGATAATTCAAATGCTGATAAACCGCAAAATGATGAAGAAGAGGTTATTGATGCCGAATACGAGGACATTGATAAAACTAAATAGTATATGCTATCCCCAATAACATATAGTATCACGGTTTAGTTTTACGTGATACAGGACGATGCAGAGGAACGAGCTTATGTTCGTTCCTCTGTTATCATAAAAAAACAATAAATAAATTTCGCAAGTTCATATTCTTCCCATAATCAATATACTTATTACTCCTAAAATTTTAATCAAAATTTCATGTAATATGTTGCAAGGTTTGAGTTAAAAAAGTATAATATAGTTTCTTATGTCTTTATAGGTCATTGCTTAAATTAAATAATTGTTTAAAAAACACATAAGGAAGGAGAAAAATATGATAAAAAAGATTGATCATATCGCAATAGCGGTAAAAAATTTAGATGAAGAAATTGAAAGATATCGTGATCTTATGGGATTTGAATTTCTTGGTACGGAGGTTGTGGAAGACCAGAAAGTCAAGGTTGCTTTTTTTAAAATTGGAAATATTTTTATAGAGTTGACATCTCCTATTTCTGATGATTCTCCAATATCAAAATTTATTGAGAAAAAAGGTGGTGGTATTCACCATATTGCTTATGAGACTGATGATGTAGTTGAGCAAATTGCCGATTTTGAGAAAAAAGGTGTTATAATGTTAAATAAAGAGCCGAAAAAAGGTGCTCATAATGCAAAGATAGCTTTTGCTCATCCTAAGAGCTTTTCCGGTGTATTGGTCGAATTAAAACAAACATAAAATTTAGAAAATTTTATGTTTTAAATATTTTTTTGTTTATTATAAAAACGGAGATAATTAAATATGGGAAATAAGATAAGAATAAAGAGGCAGAAACCTGAGTGGCGACTAATAATAGAGATGCTTGAAAGAGTTGATATCGTATTATTAAACAGGATTGTAAGGCGTATGATTCACTTTCTTTTTTCTTCTAATATAGCGGAAATAAAAAAACATATGAAAGAGCTTGATCCTGTCGAAGATAGCGGTGAACTAAGTAAATTATATTCAAATATGCCTAATCCCAAGAAAGATCTTAAAACATTAAGAGTTTTTACGGATAGGGTTTTTCAAATTGCGGAAGAAAATATAAAAAATAATGAAATTGCATCTCAAATAAAATTTTGGTTGGGGCAGGAAAGAAGTAGATTCTTATCAATTGCAACGGAGAATATGAATATTTCTCTGTCTGAAATATCTGAAGTTTTAGAACGGTTTATGAATATTCCACGAGGAGAAATGTGTCTTTCAAATGATGAGTTTATGAATATAAGAGTCTCATTAATAAGACGTTTTTTTACCAGTAACCTAAAGTATATTAATATTGCAAAACATTATCTGTTAGTAAGACAATTTCATGATTTGTTAAAAAATGTTATTGGTGCGGGCAAGGGATGTGGCAAGTTAGGTGGTAAAAGTTCAGGTTTGATTTTAGGATATAAAATAATAGAGGATGAAAGAAAAAATAATCCAATGCTGGAAAATGTTAAAATACCTAAGAGTTGGTATATAACGTCGGATACCATAATGGATTTCATACATTACAACGCATTAGAGGAGATGATAAGTCTTAAGTATCTTGATGTGGATGAAATTAGAACGGAGTATCCTTATCTGCAACAGCTTTTTAAAAACTCTTTTTTCCCTCCCGAAGTTGTCAGTAAATTAAAAAATTTACTCAAAGAAATTGGACAAGTACCCATTATTGTTAGGTCTTCGAGCTTATTGGAAGACAGTTTCGAGGCTGCCTTTTCCGGTAAGTATAAGAGTCTTTTTCTCTCTAATATGGGAGATTTAAATGAGAGACTCAGTGCCTTACTTGATGCAATTGCTGAAATATATGCAAGTACATTCGGACCGGATCCCATTGAGTATAGAAAGGAAAGAGGTTTAATTGATTTTCAGGAACAGATGGGGATATTAATTCAGGAGGT
>CAYOTE010000220.1:0-4091 GCA_964406785.1 uncultured Clostridia bacterium | reverse complement strand
GGGAGTTTATGGAAGTTTAAAAAAGTCATCCAGTGACCTTAAAAGATCACTGGGGAACATATTTGGGGTTGGAGAATCCGAATAAGTGGTTGGAGTTGACTGAGATGAGCAAAGAGATTTAACGACTCATCTGTCTTTGTGTATCAAAAGCTAAAAAGAATTCACTTATAACTTTTCTCGCCTCATCTCCAGAAATAATCTTAACAGAAGTTATTTCATTATAATGTTTGTTCTTCTTATATAAATCTTCATTTTCTGGAGAAGTCATCAAGTAACATTTAAAGGGTCTTTCATCAGTTAAGTTAATAGAAAAAATAAGATTTTTTGTTCTTTGTTCTTGATAGTTTGATAAAAAATTTGGGTCTTCATATATTTTGAATATTGCACCAATGGTATTCTCATCAATAGGAATTTCAGATTTATTTTCTTTATATTCAGAAGATAATAAGAGATTATGAAATTTTTTCCAATGTTCTGAAGAACTTTTTATGTGCATAAGTCTTGAAAATAGGGTGTGTTTGTCATCCTGTTCTAATAACCATTTAATAAAACTACAGTCACATATAATACGACGAGCATATGTTACAGAAACCATTTTTATTCTCCTATCATAGAAGAAATAAGAGAATCGTTCACTTCTTTCACAGAAATGATTTTTATAGGAGAACCAATCTTTTTTGTAACTTGTAATAAAGTTCCAACTGGCAAAGACTCGACTTTCTTTTTTACATTTAAATCTAAAAATCCGATGTCTTGGTTACTGTTATACGATTCAATCAAATCATCAGATAACTCAAATTCTGTTAAAATAGATTCTTCATTCTCCATACTAAAACTAAATAAAACCATCTTTTAAATCTTTGCCTCCTTTTTAAAAAATATATTTTTCATACTTTATTAAGAACTTCAAACTATTTATATCTATCTCTTACCAACCGCTAACCTAACAATGCATGTCTTGAGGAATGTTTAAATAGTATCAATTGATTATATTATCAATATATAACATGGAAATGCAAACCCCAAGATTTAATGTAGGAGAGATAATAACTAGGAGCCCGAGGCTTGAAACTGTTGTTATGGTGGAAAGGTTCATTGAGGCTAAGAGCGGAGAATTTCGGAAGACTGAATTGTTTAATAAGTTGCCTAAGAAGGTGATGTGGGGGACTTTCAATGTTATTCTTAAGTATCTTTATGATGGCAATAAGATTGGATTTGATAAAAATGGCTATGTAGTTTATATTTGGAATCCTGAATTGGCCAAGAAATTTATAAACAAAAAGGGTTATTAGGTCCTAATGAGTTTTAGAAAATCTGCAGATAAACTTGTTTTTGCTGATGACAAGACAGAGAAAGCTTTTAATTCTCTTGGGAAAAATGATGTCTTGAAGAAATCAATTTTGAGGTCTATTGAAAGAATCAAGGATAATGTTTTTTGTGGAGAAAATATTCCAAAGAAGCAAATCCCTAGAGAATATGTTAAGAAATATGGTATTGATAATCTTTGGTGGTATCCTTTGCCTAATGCTTGGAGATTGGTTTATTCTGTTATGGGTACGAATAGTGTTGCGATTCTTGCGGTGATTATTGATTATTTTGATCATAAAAATTATGAGAGAAAGTTTAGGTATTAGGTAAGGTTTTTTGGGATTTCTTGTTGGAGGGTCGTCTTGAGGAATGTTTAAATAGTATCAATTGATTAGGTATATATGGCAGAGCTAAAAGCGAAAGTTAGGTATCCTAATCTTCAAACGGTGTTTATGGTAGAGCGTTTTATTGAGGAGAATAATGGGGAATTTAAGAAGACTGAACTTTTTGAGAAATTGCCAAAGAAGATGATGTGGCAGACGTTTCAGATAATAATGAAGTATTTGGAGAGCATTAACAAGATAGTGTTGGAAGAAGATGGGAGGGTTGTTTATATTTGGAATCCTGATTTTGCTGCAAAATTTCGTTATAGACCTGATTTAGAAGCGTAATGAAATCTAGTAGAGTTTTCTTTAATGATGCAAAATTAAAGATAGAGATAATATCGGTTGTCTTAGATTGGATGAGTCATAAGGATTATGATAAGATGAATAAGAGAAAAAATTAGTTTTGAGGTTTTGGTTGGGAGAGTTTTACTCTATTTTTTTTAAAGAAATGATTAATTTTTGTAATTTTTTTATAAAAATAGTTAATTATCGATGAAGATTAGTTTCCATTTAGAATGGAAGGTTTTATAAAGAATCGTCCATTTAGAATGGAAGGTTAAAATGGAAGCTGAAAGACTAAAAGAAATAATTATAGATCAGAATAATTATATTTTACAAGATTTTATTGAGAGAGAAATAACTTCAGAGATAATCAAGGCAAAAGATACTCCTTTTGTAAAAATAATCTCTGGGATAAGGCGTTGTGGAAAATCAACGGTTCTTAAACAATTAAAAGAAAAGTTCGGTGGAGTTTATGTTAATTTTGATGATGAGAGATTTGTTAATTTCAAGATTGAAGATTTTCAGATATTGTATGAATTATGTTTAGAATTATATGGCGAAAAAGAGATTTTCTATTTTGATGAGATACAAAATATTATTGGATGGGAGAGATTTGTTAGAAGGATTTCGGAGACAGGGGAAAATGTTTTTGTAACTGGTTCAAATGCTACGATGCTATCAAAAGAGTTAGGGACACATCTTACTGGAAGATATATTATGTTTAAGCTTTATCCATTTTCATTCAAAGAGTATTTAATATTTAATAAAATAAAGGTTTCAAAATTAACTACTATTGAAAAAGTTAAAATAAAAAAACAATTTTTAAATTATTTAATTGAAGGTGGTTTTCCTGAATATCTTGCAACTGAAAATATCGATTATTTGAGGGCGTTATACGAAAGTATTTTGTATCGGGATGTTATGGCAAGATATAATCTAAAAAATGAAAGAGTGTTAAAGGAATTAATATATTTTTCTGCAAATAATCTTTCAAAAGAGATAAGTTTTAATTCAGTAAAAAAAATACTAGGATTGGGAAGTACAACAACGATTAGTGATTATTTTTCATATTTTGAAAATAGTTATCTTTTATTTTTATTACCAAGGTATAAATATTCATTAAAAAAGCAGATACAGGCTAATAAAAAATTGTATTTAATAGACAATGCATTATCGAAACAGCTAGGATTTAGTTTTTCTGATAACAAGGGAAAACTTTTAGAAAATCAAGTTTTTGTGGAATTAAAAAGGCGTGGCAATGAGATATTTTATTTTCAAGAGAAAAATGAGTGTGATTTTTTAATAAGAGATAAAGGTAAAATAACTCAGGCTATTCAGGTTTGTTATGAGTTAAATGGAGAGAATGAAAAACGAGAGATTGACGGATTAGTTGAGGCTATGAATGAGTTCAGAATAAAAAAAGGGATAATTGTTAGTTTAAATCAAGAGAAAAAGATAAGAAGAAAGAATTTGGAAATAATGGTAATTCCTGCATGGAAATGGATGTTGGGGTTTTTTGACTGACAATAGTTTTTTTGTATTTAATTGATAATGGAAGTCGTTTTTTACATCATAATTTTATCTAAGAATAAAACTAATTTTCTAAAATTTCTCTAACATAATATCTTTTCTCGTTTCCAGAAGTACTCAAATATATTTTCATTAAAAGATCTATTACTATTCCGAATGTGAAGAGGAAAATTCCTGTTCCGATAAAGAAGAATCCTAGTGTGAACCATGCGGTTGCTGATAGGTCTAAAGATTTAAAGATTTTAAGATAGACTAAGAAAGCTTCAATTGTAACTCCGATTATTCCAGATAAAATTCCTGTGGCTCCGAAAATATGTAATGGTCTTTGATAGTATTTTTGGATAAACCACATGTAAATTAAATCCACGAATCCACGAATTGCTTTAGAATATCCGTATTTGCTTTTACCGTTTAGTCTTTTTCTGTCTTTTACTATTAATTCTCCAATTTTGAAACCTTTCCATCTTAATAGGGCTAAGATATAACGGTGCATTTCTCCTCCGATATCTAGACTTTTTGCGGCTTCTCTTTTATAAACTCTAAGTGTACAACCTGTGTCATGCACTTTATCATTAATTATTATTC
>CAYOTE010000219.1:0-4111 GCA_964406785.1 uncultured Clostridia bacterium | reverse complement strand
TAGAAAATTTAAAATTTACGAAAGAACACGAGTGGGTAGGTGTAATAGACGGTGTAGCTAAAGTTGGTATTTCAGAATATGCACAAAAAGAACTTGGTGATATAGTTTATGTTGAATTGCCGTCGGTTGGTGATAGTATCACAAAAGGTGATGCTGTTGCTAATATTGAGTCGGTTAAGGCTGTAAGTGATCTTTATTCACCTTTGAGTGGCGAAGTAACTGAAATCAATGAAACATTGGAAGATACTCCTGAGAATATTAATACATCACCTTATGATGAGGGTTGGATATTAAAGATAAAAATTGAAAACGATAAAGAGTTAGACGAATTAATGAACTTTGAACAGTACAAAAAATATCTCGAAGGTATTGAGTAGGAGTTGTCAATGCAATATTTTCCCCTAACTGATAAACAGAGGGAAGAGATAAAACAAGAGATTGGTGTCAAGGATGTTAAAGAGCTTTTTTCTGATATTCCCAATGAAAAGGCTTGGTACTCTTTGGAAAATATCCCTAATTCACTTCCTGAAAATGAATTGTTAAAGAAGTTTAATGAATTAAGTAATAAAAACACTTATTCCGATTATGCGAGTTTTCTTGGTGGAGGTTCTTATAATCATTTTATACCGGAGGTTGTAAACAATCTAAGTTCGAGAAGTGAGTTTCTTACTCCTTATACGCCGTATCAACCGGAGGTAAGTCAGGGTAGTTTGCAAGCAATGTTTGAGTATCAAACTATGATGGCTATGCTGACGGGAATGGATATTTCTAATGCTTCACTTTATGACGGAGGTACGGCTGCCATTGAGGGTGCTCTGCTTGCCTTGAGAAAGTCTAAGAAGAGCAAAATGATTATTGCAGAAAATCTTCATCCCGAGTACATAGAAATTATTAATACATATGTGCAAAATCTTGATATAGAGGTTGAGCAGGTTTCATATGACAGAGAAACGGGAAAGGTTGATCTTTCCAGGTTAAAAACAAAATTAAACGATGAAGTCGGTTGCTTTTTATTTCAATCTCCTAATTTTTTAGGAGTTATTGAGGATAGTAAAGAAATTTCAGATACTGTACATTTACATGAAAAATCTTTTTCAGTTCAGGTAGTTGCCGAGGCAATGTCACTGCCTTTTCTTGCTCCGGCAGGAGAACAGGGTGTTGATATTGTCGTGGGCGAAGCACAGAGTTTTGGACTGTCCATGAGCTTTGGCGGACCTTATCTTGGTTTTATAGCTGCAAAGAACGAGTTTTTAAGGCAGATGCCCGGGCGATTGGTAGGAGAGACAAAGGATATTGACGGAAAGCGAGGATTTGTACTTACTCTTTCTACACGGGAGCAACATATTAAACGAGAGAAGGCAACTTCCAATATATGCTCAAATCAGGCATGGTGTGCTTTAAGAGCCGGTATATATTTAAGTACCTTAGGTAAGGGCGGACTCCGAGAAATATCAAAGCTTAATCATTTAAATACCGCTTATTTTGCACAAGAGGTTGAGAAGTATGATTTTATCAAGATTAAGTATAAAAAGGATTTCTTTAATGAGCTTGTTCTTGAATTAGACGGAATAGATAGTGATGACTTTTTAGCAAAGTTGAAGAAAAAGAAACTGCTTGCAGGTATTCCGTTGAAATGGTTTTATAAGACTTCTGATAATCTTGTTTTGATAAATTTTACCGAGATGCATAATAAAGGGGATATTGATTTATTAGTTAAAGAAATAGGGGAATTGAAATGAATACCAAAATAAATACCAAAATAAATAATCTGCCTAAATATGTATTTGAAATAAGTAGTGAGGGTAAAAGAGGGTATTCTTTTAGGAAAACGGATATTTCCGATGATTTAATTGCCGTTGAGAAATCCAAACTAAGAGATGATATTAAGGATTTTCCCGAATTGTCGGAGGTTGATGTAGTCAGGCATTATACGAATGTTTCAAAATTAAATCATTCTGTTGATTTAGGCTTTTATCCCTTAGGCTCTTGCACTATGAAGTATAATCCTAAGATTAATGAAAAAATAGCGTCTCTTGAGGGTTTTAATACACATCCGTATTCTCCTGTAGAGACTGTTCAGGGTAATCTTGAACTTATAAAAAATATGGAAGAATGGCTGATTAATATAACAGGAATGGATGCTTTTACGCTTACGCCTGCTGCCGGTGCTCATGGTGAGTTTACAGGTATGATGGTTATACGAAAGTACCTCGAATCAAGGGGGGATGCAAGAAAAATAGTTTTAATTCCTGATTCTGCTCATGGTACAAATCCTGCGTCAGCTCATTTTGCAGGTTACGATATTAAGGAAATACCGTCTAATGAGGATGGTGTGATAGATACGGCAACCTTAAAGGAATATCTTGATGAAGATGTAGCGGCTTTGATGATGACTAATCCTAATACTCTTGGGATTTTTGAAAAAAATATTGTTGAAATTGCCGAATTATTGCATAATAACGGTTCGCTTTTATATATGGACGGTGCGAATATGAATGCGTTTATGGGTATTGTAAAACCCGGTGATCTTGGTGCAGATGTTATTCATCTTAATTTGCACAAGACCTTCTCAACGCCTCATGGTGGTGGTGGTCCCGGTTCAGGTCCTATCGGTGTTAAAGAAAATTTAGCTGAATTTTTGCCTGTTCCAATCATTGAAGAGGATGCTGGTAAATATTCTGTGAATTATTTTAGTGATAGAGGAATAGGCAGGATAAAAAATTATTATGGTAATTATCTTGTTATTGTAAAGGCTCTTGCCTACCTGATGGCTCTTGGAAAAGAAAATATAAGAAAGGTTGCCGAAGATGCCGTATTAAATGCAAACTATATTAGAGCTAAGCTAACGAATTATTTAGACTTACCGTTTAAATCAAAAACACTTCATGAGGTTGTTTTCTCGGATAAGGGGCTTGAGGTAACAACTCTTGATATTGCAAAGAGGTTACTTGATTACGGAATACATCCTTTTACAATATATTTCCCGTTGATTGTTCATGGTGCTATGATGATTGAACCAACGGAGACGGAAAGTAAAGAAACAATAGATGAATTTATCAGTGTAATGATTAACGTTTTAAAAGAGGCAAAAGAATCTCCAGAATATTTAAAAGGTGCTCCTTACACTACGCCGGTAAGAAGATTGGATGAGGTTCTTGCAGCAAGAAAACCAACGTTAAAGTGGGTGAAAGAAGAAGTAAAAGGATAAAGTATGAGCTTACAGGGAATAATTTTAAAATTACAGGAATTTTGGTCGTTAAACGGATGTTATATAGCATCAGGATACGATAGTGAGGTAGGGGCAGGAACTATGACACCCGATACTTTTTTTAGGGTCTTGGGTAAAAAAGCATGGAAGGCTGCCTATTGGCAACCCTCAAGGCGTCCTGATGACGGACGATATGCACAAAACCCCAATAGAGTTCAAAAACATAATCAATTTCAGGTTGTTTTAAAACCTGCACCTAAGGATGGACAAAACTTGTATCTAAACAGTCTTGAACATCTTGGAATTGATATAAGACATCATGATATTAAATTTGATGAGGATAATTGGGCTTCTCCATCTCTTGGTGCTTGGGGGGTTGGATGGCAGGTTATGTGTGATGGTTTGGAAATAACTCAATTTACATATTTTCAACAGGCAGGCGGTATTGAGTTAAATCCCAATACTCTTGAGATTACCTATGGCTTGGAAAGATTGGCAGGTTTTCTCGATAGAAAAGATAGTATATATGATATAGAATGGGGTAATAAAATTAAATATTCCGAGTTGAGAACAGAGGAAGAAAGACAGTTCTCCATATATAATTTTGAAAAGGCTGATATTAGTTTTTTAAGGTCAACTTTTTCACTTTATCAGGAAGAGGCAAGGAGGTTGATAGATAGTAAATTATATCTTCCTGCCTATGATTACCTTTTAAAATGCTCACATACGTTTAATGTTCTTGATGCAAGAAATGCTATATCCGTAGCGGAAAGAATCTCAATGATGGGTATAATAAGAGATTTCTCTTCGGAAATTGCTTTGCTCTATGTCGAAAACGAAAAATATTTGGAAAATGAAACTAACGAAGACGATGGCTATTCGTCCGTAGAAATTTCAGAGGAG
>CAYOTE010000218.1:0-4124 GCA_964406785.1 uncultured Clostridia bacterium | reverse complement strand
AAAAAATAATCAAACAATGTTTCAAGTTTCAGGGATAAGGGTATCATCTTAGTGTTTTGTATCAATTCTGCTTTTTGATGTACTGTAATAACTCCGGTATATACAGCAGTCGGTGATATGGTTCCATATGCATAATAAAGAAAAAAAATAAATATTATTACAAATAATACGGGAAAAACAGCTACATAAAAAACATTTTTAATGGAATCTTTTTTTACAGAATAAATGGCATAACCCAAACCGTATAAGGCGACAAATAGCAAATATTTTAAACCCCAAAATATTGATAAGCCCATAAAAAGCCCTGATAATACAAGCCGTACCTTGCTTGGACTTTTATGATTAACACAGATGATTAAGTACAGTGACAATACTATAAGAAAACTCGCTTGAATCTCGGCAAAAATATGAATTGACATAAAAAAAATCGGTGCTGTAAATGTAAAGACAGCAGTAATAAATACAGGTAATTTTTTACTGTCAACTAACCTTGTTAAAAACAGATATATCAAAACGGATAGTCCCGCACCAAACAAACCCATAAAGGATCTCAACAAAAAATACAATAATGGGAACGGCAGTTGAAAAAATAAAAAAGGGGCTAAGGTAAAAGATAAGCCGGGTAAATGTATTGAATACCACTTTTTAAATCCCTTTCCCTCCTTTGCATGAGAGCTTAATTTATAATCAATAAAATATTTATACTCGTCTCTTGCATATTGGTTAAACACATTAATATCACCGTCCTTAGCTATAGAGTGTGCAATTGCAAGATAATGCGGCTCATCACCAAGTAATAATACTCCCCTCTTCACAAGAACAAACGATGATAAGATAAAAATCATTTCAGTTATAATAAAAATAATAATTGCCCGTTTTTTAATTGAGTTCATATTAAATTTTTCTAATAAACTCTCGTATGGTTTGTGTTGAATTATAAAATGAATAAGAGAAAATAATAATGCAAGAAAAATAAGATTATTGACCCTATCGGCATAATCAAACTTATCTATGTAAAAGAAACGCATCGGAAAAGTAAAAAGTCCCGATAAAAAGGGTAATAGACTTATTATATAAGTATGGGATTCTTCCTTTAATTTTCTATTTTTGTAGTATAAATAAAATAATAATAATATCGAACATATCAATAAAAAAGGGCTATCTATTATTAAATAATCCAGCGAGTTAATTAAAAATGAAATATAGCCTACAATAATTAATATCAAGTAAATTAATCTATTATTCATAAGACATACATTTTAACCTGAATTGATTAATTAGTGCAATCAAAAAAGCCTTCGGAAATCATTTTTCTTAATTATTTGACTCTCCTCTATGTGCTTTTATCTCCATGAGCTTTATCTTTTAATAGCTCGTAAGCTTTAATAAAAAGAAAAATAATTAGAGCTATACTCAAAAGTTGTGTTTCGAGCATAGCTTGATTTCGTGCTTGGCGAACTCTGTGTTGTTAGTATTTGTTCTTTTCTATAAGACAAGGTAAAACCAATCACCAATTAAACCAATTAGCCAGACTAAATCAACGAAAATAACATTATACATTAAATTGTGACGAGGGAAATGAAAACGGCTGTTTGCCTTTATGGATAACAAGTTAATGTACAAGTTAATGTTTTACGGGATAAGTTTTTTCCCCTGCCTTTATTTCTATATCCAAATTATTGTCTGAAGGCGGTATTGCACAATTATATGCAGGTGAGTAATTACATAGGGGATTGAACGCCAAATTAAAATCAAGCTTGAATTTATCATTTTTAGGTTCCTGGATTTCAAGATATCTTCCCGAATAGTAAGATGTTACTCCAGTTGTTTTATCAGTAAAAGGAATAAAGAGAATATTATCCTCCCCTGCATAAACTTTTACCGATTTAAACGCATACAAAAGATACTTCTTATTATGAAGCTTAAAAGATATTTTTGCATACTTATAAAAAGTTTTTTTTAGATTTTTACTGGTCAACATTACTACTTTCTCAGGATTTTTTATTCTTTGAATCACTGCGTAAACATTATAATTATAATCAGGTTTATAATATTTTAAACCTTTGAATTTTTTAATAATTTCCCTGTTAGAATCATAAACAGTTGCAACCAAATATTTATCCAAGGGATATACCATAATCGTATATTTTTCAGTTTTAATCATTGCTCTAAAAGGAATTTTCTCACCAAGCTTAACCTCAGTCTTATTGAAAAGACAATGTACCTTATTATCAGCATCATCGTATATCCATTTATTATCTTTAAACAAAACTGAAAAGAGTACATTTTTACCCTTCTTTTTTAAAAATATCAATGAATCTTTATCACTATTCAAATAATACTTCCCGTCATTTAGAGCAACAAGTCTTATCTTTCCAGCCATGGGAGATGTCTTGTCAAGTTTAAATTCTTCATTCTTTTTTTTCCTGATTCCCAAGATATCTTTTTTCCAATTATCTATCTTATCGTGGTGGCTTTTTTTCTCGATTTCATGTTTTTTACCAGATACTTTTAACTGTTTGGGAAAAACAGAAACATTCAAAAGAAAAATAATAGAAAATATTACAAAAATTGTTTTTTTATTTAAAGTCATTTTATCCTCCTATATAACCTTATGTTTTTTACCTATTTTTTTAAAGGCAGCTATTGCCATATCTATGTCTGCCCGTTTATGTGCTGCTGAAACTTGTACTCTTATTCTTGCAAGTCCCTTAGGTACAACGGGAAATGAAAACCCAACTACATAAATGCCCTCATCATATAAATCTTTTGCCATACTTTGTGCAAGAACCGCATCATTATCAAACTTTTTAAACATTATAGCTACAATAGGATGCTTGCCGTCAATAATATCAAAACCAAGAGTTCTCATCTCTTTTCTAAAATATTCTGTGTTTTTCATTAAATTTTCTCTCAATTCATCACTTTTTTCAAGGATTTCAAAAGCCTTCAAAGATGCACCAACAATAGACGGTGTAACTGTATTTGAAAATAAATATGGTCTTGACTTTTGCCTGAGTAATTCAACTATCTCTTTTTTACCGGTTGTAAATCCTCCTGATGCTCCTCCCATTGCCTTACCAAGTGTTGACGTTATAATATCAATTTCACCTAAAACATCACAAAATTCGACAGAGCCTCTACCCTTTTTACCAAGAAAACCCGTAGCATGAGAATCATCAACCATTACCATTGCATCATATTTCTTAGCAAGTTTTACTATCTCTTTAAGTTTTGCAATATCTCCATCCATAGAAAAAACACCGTCTGTTGCTATAAGTATATTTTTTGCCGGCTGTGTCTTATCAAGCCCATTCCTACTGTTTTTTAAAGCATCTTCCAATGAGTTCATATCCCCGTGTTTGAAGATAAAACGCTTAGCCTTACAGAGTCTAATCCCGTCAATAATACTTGCATGATTTAAAGAGTCCGTTACAATAGCATCATCAGGACCAAGTATTGATTCAAACAAACCACCGTTTGCATCAAAGCATGAGGAGTATAAAATAGTATCCTCCGTCTCGTAAAACTTTGATATTGTCTTCTCCAATTCCTTATGTATATTTTGTGTACCACAAATAAATCTAACCGAAGCTAAGCCAAAGCCATACTTATCAAGCGTGTCATGAGCCGCTTTAATCAAGTCAGGATGATTTGCCAAACCTAAATAATTATTTGCACAAAAGTTTATAACTTCCTTAGAGGGTGCCCCCACCGGATATTCAACTTTTATACGAGCTTTTTGATCCGAAACTATAATTCTCTCGTCCTTATACAAGCCTGTTTCTCTTATATTATTTATTTCCTTACTGTAACCTTCTCTTGCATTTTGATACATAATACACCTCGTATATATTTGTTTATTAGATACTATTTACCGTACATATTTATAACTTCCTCTTTTGTTTTATGAAGGATATTATATTTTTTACCAACCTTAATAAAGGCATCTAAAGCTTTTTGTAAATGTTCCGGTGTATGTCCTGCCGATAATTGAGTTCTTATCCTTGCCTGTCCCTTGGCAACAACGGGAAAGAAAAAACCTACGGCATATATACCCTCATCATAAAGCTCTTTGGCAAAGTCCTGTGATAATTTTGCATTAAAGAGCATTACGGGAACTA
>CAYOTE010000217.1:0-4170 GCA_964406785.1 uncultured Clostridia bacterium | reverse complement strand
TTCTTATCAATATTTCGTGTTAAAATAGTATCAATGCCAAAGGTATCAATAAGTCTTCTTTTTAATGCCTTACCAATAATAAGAGTAATTTCCTTCTCGGTAATCTCGTCTTTATAAGTAACGCCCTTATTTTCTCCGCCATGTCCCGGATCAATAACAATCCTTTGTATTTGTCTTTGATTATCAACAAGTTCATTCGTCAACTTTTTTAAATTAACAAACGGATTAATAATATTAGACTTACTATAAAAAGGTTGCTCAATATCAATGTGCCCAGATATTGTTTGAGAAACGTCACCCAGTGATAAAAAATATATCCATTTTAAATTCTTAAATTTATTAGACTCGGAATTTAAAAGTGTACTAACCGAAAAAACGCTATTCGATATACCATTTAAAAACTCAAATTCCGCACTGGTACCTCCTGGAAAAGATTCTAACATTTCGTTATTGAAGTCAACGACAATGCCATTATCGCCATCAACAATAAAAGCTTCATTTAATTTTATTTTATTAAAAAAAAGACTTTTTTTTTTTTTCAATAAAAGATTTATTACACTCTCATACACCCCACTTTGTTGCATATTCCCTTTAAGAAAAATTGTAGTTTTTTCATTTCTTTTACCAATACCGGGTATCTTAATTGATATGGTATCCTGTTTTTTTTCAATTTCGTTTCCACTATTAAAACGTTTCTTTTTTTGATTAAAATTCGTATTCGAATCCATATACAGTAAAAAAGAATATATTACAAATACAAATGACCAAGCTAAAATGAAATATAAATATTTTCTTCTCATTTATCTATTAATATACTTTTCTAAGCCTTTAAAAATTGCCAAGGCTGCCCGCTTATGAAATTTACTATTCTTCATCATATTTTCTTCAACTCTATCTGAAATAAAACCTATTTCAACTAATACTGCCGGCATAGACGCACGCATTAAAACTCTAAACGGAGCTTGCTTAACGCCCCTGTTCCTCGTATGCATAAGAACATTTAACTCCTGCTGAATATAATCGGCTAAAACACTTGAATGTCTTATATAATCCGTTTGAGCCATATCCCATAATATTTGCTTTAAAGCCTCAGTTTCAACCTTTTTATCAATTTCCTCAAATGACTTATTTTCCTTCTTAGCCAGCTCAAAGGCATCCTTATCGGTCGCATTTAAACTAACAAAAAATGTCTCCGGTCCCCTTGCACCTTTTTTTAAAGATGAATTAATATGAATTGATATAAAAACATCGGCATTATTATTATTTGCTATTTCAGCTCTCTTATTTAGAGACACGTCATAATCAGATTCTCTGACCATTATGACCTTCAAATTCATTTTTTTTATAATTAGTTTTTTAAGTTCCTTACTTATTATGAGGGTTAAATCCTTTTCTTTTAAAAAGCTTCCGACAGCACCATAATTGTTCCCTCCATGCCCCGGATCAATACAAATTATTTTAATCTTACTCTTATTTATTTTTTTATTATCAAGAACATTCTTTTTTTTTACAGAAACTGTTGGTACAGACGTATTAACAACTCTATTCTTAGCATCAATATTTTTTTTTTTAAAAATATGTTTTTCGTTGACAATATGTTTTTCACTTACAAGATGTTTCTCTTTGACAATATGTTTGTTGTTAACAGCAGGCTTTTCTTTAACAATTGTTTTTTTTACAATTTGCTTCTTAAACTTCGTTTTTTTAAGATCAAAAACCAATCTATACGGATTGGTCAAAACAAATTGCCTCCAAATAGCAAAATTAATCTTAGACTTTATGTAAAATTTACTTTTTCCATTAAGAGTTTTACAAACTATTTTATCAATTTTGCCGGATCTGTTCTTGATAATCAAATCCTTACTATCTAATACCTCTAATATTTCAACTAAATGATTCAAGCTAATATTATCCGTACTAACCCAATACTTGAAAGAACTTTTGCTTTCAAAAACGACTCTCGTATAATGATTATTATCACTATGATCAAAGGCTCTAATCTTTAAATCAATAGCTCTTAAAAATGGTATAAAAAAAAGTAAAAGAATGATTACCAACAGGGACTTTTCAAAAGAACGAATTTTTATTCTATCCATATACAATCAGTTTCCAGTAAAACAAAAAAATAATGGAGGCGGCGGGAATTGAACCCGCGTCCAATAAAGATCTCGTTAAAGCGTCTACAAGTTTGTTCTGTTTTAAATACAGGTAATGGAAACAAAAACAAACAAAATTACCAAAACCGCCAGATTTTAAGTCTCGCCATATTTCGGTAACCTGAAGACCGAAACACAGCCATCCTGCAAAATGTCACCCTTATCCCCCCGCAGGAAAGAAAAATAAGAATGGCAACGTTATTACGCTGCTAATGCAAATTCGTTGTTTGCGTTTAGTTTTTTGAGCATTTTAATGAGTTGCCCAACTCAACCTGCAACTTTAAGTCTATCAATACTGTCGAACCCAAATCGCCCCCCTTTTAGTACAACACAGCGATAACACAAAGACGTCATTCAACTTTACGTCCAAGGGAGAGCTAATTAATGGCGGGGCCGACGAGACTCGAACTCGCGGCCTCAGGCGTGACAGGCCTGCGTTCTAACCAACTGAACTACGACCCCAACTATTAATTTTTCACTTGGGCGGTAGAGGACTCGAACCTCTGGCCATCGGCGTGTAAAACCGATGCTCTACCAGCTGAGCTAACCGCCCAAAACAAAATGATATAATACTGCATTTTTAAAAATATGTCAACCGCTTTTTGAAAAAAACTATTCAAATTATTCTCATTAAAAAAAACAAATATTTCAATAACCATCACAATTAAAGCAGTAAAAACATTTAAAACATAAAATCCAACAAACTTTACTGCCATTATTAAATAAAACAGCACAATTCCACAGCTATTTTTAAAAATATTATAAAAAAAACGATAAAACATGAAAAAAGATTGACTTAATTAGAAAGAAAACAAATTAGTTTTTATTTATTTTCTTTTTGATAATAAGACTTAAAGCCCTAATTTGTTCTTCACTTGAGTAAAAATTTATTTTTTCTTCATCAGGTTTAATTGAATTATAAAAGTCTTCATCATTAACTATCTTTTTTAATGTTTTTTTTATTGAATTTTCATCAAACGGATGTACCACCCAACCTGAATTGGTATTATTTATTATTTTGCCAAGTTCTGTTCCGTAAGTTAAAGCCAATATGGGTTTTTCGGCTTTTAAATATTCAAAGAGCTTGGTTGTAACAATGCTACTTCGAGTAATTGATGTTATAACAAGAAGCAAATCAGCCTGCCTCTGCATCACAAGAACTTCTTCTCTATTTAAATTACCACATAACACAATAACTTGTTTATCAATTAGAGATTTTAATTTTACCAATTCATCCTTGCTAAACTCACCGGCAAGATAAATTCTGATACGATTATAAAACTCCGCATCCTCTCTTATTATTTCACCAATTACATCAAAAAAGCTCCCAATCCCGTTTGAGCTATCTGATAAATTTAAACGACCGGTAAACACTATATTAAAAAAACCAGGTTCGAATATCAATTTATCATCAAATATGTTTAAATAATCATCAGAATCATATCCGGTATATACAGTAAAAACTTTCTCAGTTTTATATTCGGTTTTAAAGTACTCACTAATCGGTGCCGACACAGTCGTTATAAGCAAAGAATTCCTAACTATTTTTTTTTCAAGTTTCGTATAATATGATTGTAAAACACTCGTGTCATCTAATAATTTACTCTCTATGGCTTCAAATAATAAACCGTCCCTGAAATCAGAAATCAACGGGATATTAAATTTTTTTGATAAAAACAATCCAATTTCGAGTGTTTCTACGGGAGGATAAGAGACAATAATTAAATCAGGCTTCGTAAATTCTATGATTTTTTCGCCTTTCCTTATAACACTATTTTTCCACCATGTATAAATAGATCGATAAAAACCAACTTTTATCAAGCACTCGGTTATAAGTCTCAAAAAAAGCCATACATAATATCTAAAACCGCTTCTGTCTTTATTAAATGATATATCAAATACCCTTATTATATCCGGTTCAAAAACAGTTTTTTTATAGGTCGAGGTCAATAGAGTAATATCATAATTATTCTTCTTAAGATATTTAATAAAATTTAAAGGACGCTGCCCCCCC
>CAYOTE010000216.1:0-4174 GCA_964406785.1 uncultured Clostridia bacterium | reverse complement strand
TCTCTTACAGCACAACTATTGAGTATGATAATATCAGCCTCTTCTTCGTTCGATACGGTCTTTAAACCTTTATTTGTAAGTATCTGATGCATTTTTTCGGAATCATTTACATTCATCTGGCAACCGAATGTTTTAATATAATATTTCATTTTAATCTCTTTTTATTTATTTTTTTGTATGTCGTATATTGGCAAGGAGTGATTTTGCTGCCTCTAATATGGAGTTGTCGGTATTAGTCCCTGCCATTAGGCGTGCAATTTCGTTGACTCTGTCTTGCTCTGATAATTCTTGAGTATAACTAAAGGTATTATTATTTTTAAATTCTTTTTTTATCAAAAAATGTTTGTCGGCAAATGCCGCTATTTGAGGTAGGTGTGATATACAAATGACTTGGTTTTTTTTTGCTATGGAGTTGAGTTTATGCCCTACAAATTCTGCGGTCTTTCCGCCTATACCCGTATCAATTTCATCAAAAATATAAGTTGCGTTATTCTTTTCATCGGTTATTGACTTTAATACCAACATAAGTCTTGATAATTCTCCACCCGAAGCCACATCTTTAATCTTTGCCACATTTTGACCCGGATTTGATGAGAAATAAAATTCAACCCTATCGCTTCCCCTTGGTGAGATATTGTCTAATGTTGGAACAATCATATCAATCTTAACTTCAAAACGTGCCTTTTTCATTTCTAATTTTTCGAGCTCAGTTTCAACTATCTTTGACAATATCTCGGAACCTTTTATTCTGTTTTCATATAAATCTTTATTTAATTTCTTATAATCATTAAAAATATTATCAATTTTTTTATTAATATCAACAATGGATGTATCTATATCCTTAAGGTCTTCCAACTCAAATCTTAAAGATTCCGCTTTATCTATTAAACCGTTTAAATCGGTTTTATATTTATCTTCAAGTTTATT
Organism: uncultured Clostridia bacterium; assembly: GCA_964406785.1. Taxonomy (GTDB): domain Bacteria; phylum Acidobacteriota; class Aminicenantia; order UBA2199; family UBA2199; genus JAOZTV01. The sequence goes on along the minus strand of CAYOTE010000216.1, from coordinate 3,247 downwards.
TAACTTTAATAGTTTTGTTTCTATTTCATTTACTGTGTTTTCATTATATTCAAGCTTTCCTGATATATCAGATAAACTTGCCGATAATTCAGGCAGTAAATTATAAAAACGATTTATCTCATTTTTAAATGAGTCAATTTCAGGATACATATTGCTTAGAAAATTAAGAGAATTCAAGTTTTGTGCAATCCTGCCATAGATAGAATTTTCACCTTGATAGAATTCTTCGACTATAGCGTTTGAACCGGATATTATTTCTTGAGCCGAGGATTGAATTTTAGATTCTTTCCTTAAAAGTTTATCATCTCCTCTATTCATTCCCAATTCATCTAACTCTTTTAGCTGAAATTCAATATAATCAATTTTTTCATCACGCTTATTTTTATGCAATTCCAAATCATGAGCAATTTTTATTTTTTCTTTTAAATTGTCATATGTTTTTTCTAATTCCGTTAATATTTTTTCATTCTTACAGAATAAGTCCAGCATAAACGAGTGGTTTTTGGTTTTTAACAAATATATATGTTCGTTTTGTCCATATATATTTAACAAATTACTCATTTTTTCAACAAGTTTAATAAACGGAACCATATCTCCGTTTATAAAGGAAACAGACTTGCTCTTTGTTGCCTCTCTTTTTAATATAAATTCCTCCTCATCAATCACAAACATAATTTCAATAATGAGTTTCTTTTCAATATTTCTAAATAGATGAGGCTGTATTTTCTTTTTTAATAGGAGACTTAATGCGTCTATTATAATTGATTTACCCGCTCCCGTCTCTCCAGTTAAAACATTAAAACCTTCGGATAAATCAAGACTTGTTTCCTCTACAACAGCAAAATTTTTAATATTTATAAATGAAATCATTGCTTTAAAATATATGGAGAGAGTAATGTCCTTAGATTAATTCTTCCGTATCCCATATAAATATCTACTCCGGGGTAGGTATCGGAATTTACATCGTCAGCTGTTATTTTCAGCAAATTCATTGCCATATCGGTTGAAAGAAAAGGTTTATAAGACAACAAGAGAGCCACAGCACCTGAAACAAACGGAGCCGCAAAAGATGTTCCCGTATCCCATCCGTAATTACTCAATTTTTCAGGAGTTTCGGGGTTATAAACCGCTCCAAAAACAGCAACCCCAGGAGCAACAACATCTATTGATTCTCCGAAATTTGAAAAGCAGGCGATTTCATCATTATAATCTGAAGCACCAACGGCAATACAGTATTTATCGTATGCCGCAGGATATAAAACAGCAGAAGCGGTATTACCTGAAGCAGCAACAATTATACAACCTTTTTCAAAAGCATATTTGCATGCATCTTCAAGAATAAAACTTGGATTTTCTCCTCCTACGCTCAGATTAATCACCTTTGCACCATTATCAGCGGCATATCTTATACCTGCCGCAATTTGCAGATATGAGCCCTTACCATTATTATTCATTACCTTTATAGGAATTATCATAGAGTTCCATGACACGCCCGACATACCAATTCCGTTATTTGTCTCAGCGGCTGCAATTGAAGCGACAAAGGTCCCATGTCCGTGATCATCGTAGGTGTCATTATTATCCGAAATAAAATTATAACCTGATATAATCTTGTTTTTCAGGTCTTCATGATCAGTAGCAACACCAGTATCACAAACGGCAATAACAACGTCGGGTGAGCCTATACTCCAATACCAGCCGAATAATGCCCCTATATCACTATCAGGTTTTGCGTTATCCTTATTTTCGGGGTTAAATAGCTTACCTGTATTTTGTAAACCATATTGAAAATAAAAGGTCGGATCATTAGGTTGTCTTTGTCTTAACAATACATCCTCGGTAATTGATGCAATATAATTTAAGGAGACATCTTTAATATTCGGATCTTTTTTTAAAATATTGATTAGATCTTTACAACTTACATTATTATGAACTACTAATCTTAATAAACTGGTACCTTTAATTTTTTTGATACAACTAATATATTTTGAATAATTCACACACATAATAATTGGTGTAGAAAAAGCTTTTTTTTTTGTACAATTATATCCATTCTCGAAAGATGCTGTTTTTACAATAATCTCATTTTGTTTAAAACTCTGTTCGGACTTTTCTAACTTCTCATAAGAAATAAGATTAACGGTAAAGACAATAATAATTAATAATAAATATATTCTTTTCATATTTTACCTCTAAAACGCCTTTTAAAACCTATAAAAAGCTGTTATACACAAGGAATTCTCTGAGAAAAGGTTAAGTTTGAGGTCAATATCCCAATTATCGCCTATCTCCAATTCTACACCCGCACTTAAACCAATAAGTCCCTCTTGTTTATATTTAAAAATTTGAGTTTGTGAAAAATCCATAATTTGCTCGGATACATTAAGGTTTCCCGATATTAAATTTAAGGTAGGACCTACAAACGGTGTGAAAGTTGAAAATCCGTTATATTTAAAGAGGAAACTCAAATTAACCATATAAAAAGAATGGCTTGATTCTGCCGTTCCGTTTGCAATTGCAAGATTAATATCCCATTTATTTCTAAAATATTTATAATAATCAAATGCAAGGCTTACATCCAAAGAATAATCGTTAATGGAAAATGGCTCCGATTCAACAACAAAACCTAATATCATTGACTCGGAATTTCTATCAGGTAAGTTTAAAGAGAGAGGAAGTGCTGTTATATCGATTGAATCTGCAAAACCATTTTGTTGATAACCTGCGATAACACCAACTCTAATATAGTCTGACAAATCAATATCAATTCTTAACGCTGTAATCAAAAAGGATAATGAATTTGTTATCCCCGAATCTGTAAATTTTATACCAGAATGTCCCGCTTTAATCACAAGAGCAAAATTAAAATCTACGCTATTGTCATCAATTTTATATTTAGTCGAATATTTAGTCGAATATTTAGCTAAAAGTATATTAACAAATATAAAAAACACAATAAATAAAGCTTTTTTTTTTTTAATCATATTTTATTTCCATCTATTTATCTATCTTTATTTATAATGTTACTTAAAAAGCATAACAATGTCAATTAGATTATCACCAACATATTTTTTTTAATAATTTTTGAATCAATCTACGCTACTAACCCATCATTTTTAATTGTTAAGATAACTGTAATATATTGTATATAATTATTAAAGTTTAATCTTTTTTTTCAATTCTTTTGAAAGAGCTTCTTTGTTAATCATAATATTAATTGTTCTTAATCGGAAATATGCCTTAGAAA